>NZ_FOIF01000037.1 GCF_900111575.1 Anaerobranca gottschalkii DSM 13577
CTAATTTCGCTTTGGGCAACCATTTTAGTCCCTCTTTTATCCATAAGGCCCCATCCCCATGTATGTAAATCCGTTCCAGAGCATCTATTTCATAGGTGTCATAAATCCAGTCGGCTGCCTCTAACCACAATTCTTCTATTTCCTTGCCATAACTGCTGATATGATGAACATTTAAGCATTTGTTACGCTTGCCGGTTCTTTCAAGGCCTTCATATATGCTGATTAACGGAACTATTGCTTTCTTCCCATCCTGTAATGCTACATGGTCTTCATCTGCATCAATATGTAATACTTTTAACTCTCGCTTGGTAGATGTTCTCTCCTTCTTAAGACCCTTTAATGCATGGACTTTTTTCATGACTGTCTGCCGGCTAATTGCTCCACCTGTCACATTGCTGGCGCTTTTGGCATAGGAGTATTGTCCAGCATGCTCAACTAAATTTACAGCTACTGTTCCTGATACACGCTCATATTTTTCTAATCCTACTACTTTATCAAGAAGATAGCAGTATTCCTGGTTCTTTTTATCATAAAAATAGGTCCTGTTAAACTGTAAGAGCCCAAAAACAGTATATATTTCTCGCTTATCATTTTTTCGCTCAATTACAATTCCTTTTTGCTTTCGTTCAACTTTATCTTCAACAATTCTTCTATCAATCAATTCAAAATAAGTTCTCATCATATCCAGAATAAATTTATCTGTTATCTCCTTTAAATCTGTTTCTATTTCCTCCATGATTCGAGTTTCTTCTTCTGAAAAAATTCTAAAACTTGATTGATGAATTCTTCGCATTTTTGTTGTATAATTATACTCACAAGAGACCCTCCTTTTTGATGGTTTTGTTTTTGTCAACTTTTATTTTACCAAAAAGAGTGGTCTCTTATGTTTTTTTGTTTGTATTTTTTCCTACAACAATTTTACACTATGAATATCAATTTTTATATCTTTTAAAAAAAGCAAATTTTTGTTATACTGAAATTGCATTGGGAAGAATACCTCCTTTTATGAGTATGTTTGTTTTTTTCATTACCAGGTATTCGACCCAATGCTTTATATTTTCCTTCTTCTACCCCAACATTTATTATAGAACCTATAATTTAAGTATATATTTTATCTAAATTCTTAACAACTTCTTCCCAACTATAATTATATTGTATCTTTTCTAGATTTTTAATTTTCTGTTTAAGGATATACCTATTTTCATTTATATACATGACTAAATTTCTAATTTCTTCAAAATTACTTCCATCAACTGCAAATCCTATGTCATGTTCTTTAATAAAGTTCTCTAGTACTGTGCCTGAATTTACAATAATTGGTGTTTTAGTTATTATTGCCTCAAAAAACTTTACTGGATATGATATCCTATACTGTAGTGAATTAGTTGGATATAATGCATATAATAAATCCGTTTTACTATAAAGCTTTGCACTCTGTGTAAAATGATATTTACCTGTTATCCTAACATTATTATATTTTTTTTCAATATTTTTTAAACTTTCATAAGCAACACCTGCACCATGAATTAAAATTTCTACATCACTCATTTCTTTACAAGCATCCATTAAATTTTTTAACTCATTATACTGTCTAACAGCTCCTATATAAGAAATTCTAAGTTTGTCTGATTCAGTTTTCTGGCATTCAATATAATTGTATTTATCTGGATAATTAGGTAAATATATCAATTTTTTTATATTTTTATTTCTAACTACTTTTTTTTGCATTTCATTCACATATATAATGTTATCAGATTTGCTTTGAAAATAGTTAACTAAAAATCGTATAATATATCTAATTTTTTGTTTTTTACCATTAACCTCATAAAATTCGTGCATATCAAATATCAATTTGCAATTTATGGATTTGCAGAAATATCCAACTATTATTCCGTCTAAATCGTGACAGTGTAAATAATCAAATTCTTTGTTTTTTAAGTAATTTTTACATTCTTTAATAAATTTAATAAATGGTATTATTTGTTTATATCCTGTTCCATACTTTGCAAAAGGAAAAAATCTTTTAATTTTTATACTATCTATAATTTCAACTTCTTTATTTTTGAATTCATTCTGTCTATCCCAACATAAAATTTCAACATCAAATCCTTTTAAAGTAAGATATTTTGCTTCTTTATAAACTCTTATATCTGGATGAAAACTATTAGTTACAATCATTTTAATTTTTTTCATTATTTTTTCACTACCTTACTTATAATATAAACAACACCTAAAATTCATAAGCTTTTAATATAATCTCTAAAGCCTTTTTGCCTTCTTCTCCATTTATTAGAGGCTCTCTATTTTCCTTAATTGCATTAATAAAATCTTTATAAAGTGGAGTATGCCCCTTTCCATATACACTATCTATCTCTGTATAAAAATCTTCTCTATCATAATCTCTTTCATCTTCAAATATCCAGGTTTTTATATCGTTAACAGCTAAACCACCTATTACTACAGTTCCTTTTTCTCCAAAAATACTTAAGGTTTCTTCTAAGTTTTTAGGATATACACAAGCACTTCCTTCTACTATACCAATTGATCCATTTTTAAATCTAATCAAAATCGCACCAAAGTCTTCCATCTCTATATCTCTTAAAAAAGTCCCTCTTTCAGCATATACTCGCTCAACTTCAGAATTCATCATCCACTGAAGTAAGTCAATATTATGTATACATTGATTCATTAATGTTCCGCCATCTAATTCTTTAGTTCCTCTCCAAGGTGCTTGTTTATAATAATCATCATTTCTGTTCCAAAGTATTCTAGCAGTTCCATTAACTATTTTACCAAATCTACCCTCTTCAATAGCTCTTCTTAGCTTTTGTATCGGAGGATTAAATCTGTTTTGATGACAAATTCCAAGTTTTAATCCTTTTTCTCTTGCTAAAGTTATCATTTTATCAGCATCGCTTAGAGATAATGCCATAGGTTTTTCAACTAAAACATGTTTGCCAGCATTTAAACCATCTATAGTATGCTTAGCATGATACCCACTTTCAGTTGCAATTGCAATAACATTTATATCTTCTTTTACCAACATTTCTTTATAATCTGTATAATAATTCACAGAACTTGGTTGACAAATCTTAGTACCCAAGTCAACAATAGCTTGATTGTTAGTTTTTTTAATTTTTTCATTTATTAGTGTCATGTATTCTTCTGCACTTTTCTTTGCTTTTTCTTCTACTATATCACATGTTGCAACTAACTCAGCTTCTTCATAATTGTTTACCAGAGCTTCTATATGTTTGTAAGAAATTCTACCACAGCCTATAATAGCGAATTTTATTTTAGACATTTAATTCACCCCATTATAACAACTCAATATTTACTCTACTTTTAACATTTTTCATAGCATTTTTAGTATCAAATATAAATTTAGAATTAGCTTGTACAAAATCATAATCAACTTTAGTATGAGCTGTAGTAATTACAACTAAATCTGAATTATATAATGCTTCTGTTGTTAATTCTTTTAGTCCATGCTTTATTCTTCCTTTAAATTTATACTCACTAATATATGGATCATAAAAATCTACAATACATCCTTCTCTTTCAAAATTTTCAATAACTTTTAAAGCTGGACTTTCTCTATAATCATCAATATCTTGTTTATATGCTACACCTAAAATCAATATTTTTGAACCATTTAAAGGCTTTTTGAATCTATTAAGTATTTTACTACTTCTTTCTATTACATACTCTGGCATGTAATTATTTATCTCACCTGAAATCTCTATCAATCTAGTATGGTAATCATATTCTCTAGCTTTCCAAGTCAAATAGAATGGATCTAATGGTATACAATGTCCCCCTAATCCTGGTCCAGGATAAAAAGCTTGAAAACCAAAAGGCTTAGTTTTAGCTGCTTCTATAACTTCCCATACGTTAATTCCCATCTTATGACAGATTATAGCCATTTCATTCGCAAGACCTATATTAATATTTCTGTAAGTATTTTCAAGAATTTTTTCCATTTCAGCAACTTTTGGTGAAGAAACTTCAAAAACTTCTCCTTCCAATACATTTCTATACATAGCAGCAGCTAACTCAGTAGAATCTTTACCAACACCACCAACTACTTTAGGAGTATTTTTAGTTTTATAAATTAAATTGCCTGGGTCAACTCTCTCTGGAGAAAATGCTAAGAAAAAGTCTTGTCCACATTTTAATCCAGAACCTTCCTCTAATATGGGAAGAAGTAATTCCTCAGTAGTTCCTGGATATGTTGTACTTTCTAAAACGACAATTGTACCTTTTTTAAGATGTTTTGATATTTCAATAGCTGAATTTTTTACATAACTTATATCTGGTTGCTGATATTCATCTAAAGGTGTAGGAACACATATTGCAACAAAGTCTGCATCTTTTACAACAGAAATATTTGTAGTTGCAGATAATAACCCTTTATTTACTAAATCTTTAAGTTCAGAATCTACTACATCTCCTATATAATTCTCGCCCCTATTTACCATGTCAACTTTAGATTTTTGTATATCATATCCTATTGTTTTATAACCTGCTTTTGCTTTTTCTACTGCGAGAGGTAAACCTACGTAGCCAAGTCCTACAACCACCACAACTGCAGACTTTTCATTAATTTTGTTTAAAAGATTTTCTTTAATTTTATTATTAATCATAATTTTATTCCCCCTTAGGATATATAGAATTATTCTTTTTTTGATATTCTTTGTTACAAGAAATACATATATATTTATGTTCTTTTTTTGCTAATTTTTCTCCACACTCACAAACATATCCTATTATTTTCGCTGGATTCCCTACAACTAAAGCATAGTCAGGAACATCTTTTGTTACTACAGATCCAGCACCAACAAAAGCATACCTTCCAATTACTTTACCACACACAATAGTTGCATTAGCCCCTATAGAAGCTCCTTTTTTTATCAAAGTAGTTTTATATTCATCTTTTCTTACTATAAAACTTCTTGGGTTAATTACATTTGTAAATACACATGAAGGTCCTAAAAATACATCATCTTCGCATATCACGCCTGTATATACAGAAACATTGTTTTGTATTTTAACATTGTTTCCAATTTTTACATTAGGTGATATGACTACGTTTTGCCCTATGTTACAATTTTCACCAATATAGCAACCTTTCATTATATGAGAAAAATGCCAAATTTTAGTACCTTTGCCTATATGACAAGGTTCATCGATATAACTTGATTCGTGAACAAGATAATCTTTTTTATCCAAAAACATCACCTCCTATTTTTATTCAAATTTTCTCAATACATTAACAATATATTGCCTTTGTTCTTCAGTTAGCTCTGGATAAACCGGAATAGCAAATGTTCTTTCTGATAAATATTCTGCATTTGGTAGATCCCCTAATTTATAACCTAATTCTGTATATGCTTTTTGTAGATGTAGAGGAACTGGATAATAAATTCCTGTTGCTATACCATTGTCTTTTAGGTAACTAACTACTTCTGCTCTCCTTTCTGATTGAAGGATATACATATGATAAACATGTTTTATATTTATATCTTTAAATGGGGTAACAAATGATGTATCTTTTAAGCTTTCGTTATAATATTCAGCATGTTCTTTCCTTAAATTATTCCATCTATCTAATTCCCTTAATTTTATTCTTAAAATAGCTGCTTGAATTTCATCTAATCTAGAGTTATGACCTACTATGTAGTTATAGTATTTAAGAGGATTATAGACTGTATTATCAGAATTATCATTTTGGGAAGCAGTTTCTTTTACATTGTTAAGTAAATTGTATGCTTTTTCCCCATCAATACCACTTCCATGTGTTCTTAATGCTTTACATATGGTTGCCAACTTATCATTGTTAGTAGTTATCATCCCTCCATCACCGGCACAGCCAAGATTTTTTGTTGGGAAAAATGAAAAACAAGCTATATCTCCTAATGAGCCTACCTTTTTGTTTTTATACTCAGCTCCAATTGCCTGACAAGCATCTTCTATTACGTACAAATTATATTTTTTAGCAATTTCTATAATCTCATCCATATCAGCAGGTTGTCCAAATATATGAACTGGCATAATAGCTTTAGTCCTTGGAGTTATTTTTTCTTCTATTTTACTTGGGTCTATATTAAAAGTATCTAACCTTACATCTACAAAAATAGGTGTAGCACCGACTGAAGATATACTTTCAGCAGTTGCAAAGAATGTGTATGGGGAAGTTATGACTTCATCTCCTTGTCCTATACCTAAAGCTTTTAAAGCTATAACTAAAGCATCTGTCCCATTACCAACAGAAACAGCATATTTTACTCCTAAGTATTCGCATATTTCTTTTTCAAATTCTTTTACATTTTGTCCCATTATGTAATTAGATGATGAAAGAATCTCTAAAACCTTTGGGTCTGCTTCATGCTTTATTGATTCATATTGTTTTTTTAAATCTATTAATCGAATTTGCATATTTCAACACCTACTTTCATTTATTCAATCCTCTAAAATTACTTTTTCTAATTTTTCTGCCAATAATTTATAATCGAAATCCTGAGCAGCCTTTAATGCATTTTGACAATAGATTTCATACTCTTCTTTTGGCATTTTATAAAATTTCAATATCCCTTCAGCTAATGCTTCAGCAGAACCACCTTTTACTGTAATTCCACAATTATACTGTTCTAAAATATTATAACCGCATTCTATATTTGATAAAGTTGGTTTGCCAGATGCAAAATAATCAAACATCTTATTCAAACTCAACCCATATTTATATAAATAAATATTTTTTCCTAAAAAAACATTTAAATTAGATTTACTCAATATATTAGGAATGTATTTCTTCTCAACTCTCCCTTTAAATACGACGTTATTGATATTATTGCTTTTCGTATATTCTTCTAATTCTTGCTTTTTATATCCATCTCCAAATAATACAAATTTTATATCATTAAATCCTTTATCTTGTATAATTTTAGCGGCATCTAATAAGTACTCAAGTGCATTAGCTATTCCCATTGAACCGGTATATATTACTTTAAAATTTCTATTATCATCTATATCTATATATTCAAAATTTAATCTATTTTTATTAAATGCTTCTAAATCAATACCATTATTAATATAATGTACTTTCTGTAGGTCAATAGGACCTCCACTATTTTTATCCAAACCCTTATCAATTATATAATCTTTTCCACCCTGCATAGTAAATATGAGCTTGTCTGCATTTTTATAGATAAATTTTTCCAATTTATATAGTATTTTTGCTATCAAGCTATCATTTTTTATTTTCTCCATTGCAACTAATGTTTCAGGCCATAAATCTCTAGTTTCCGCGATAAATTTAGCATTAAATTTTCTTGCTAATCTATATCCAGCAAGCCAAGTTAAAGGATGTACTGACGAAGCAATAATAATATCTGGTTTTTCATAACTAAAATATTTTGAATTTATTAATAAACCAATTGTATAATCTATCATGTTTAAAATTCGTTCTTTACCATTTCCAATATAGTCCCTAGCTTTTATAAAAACAAAAGGAACATTGTTAAAGTCTTTTAAATAAAATTTTTTATTATCATTTATCAAGTTATTTTTTCTATGATGTTGAGAGCTTGCAGTAAATATTTTTACTTTATATCCTTTTTTTAGCAAACTCTTACTTAATTCATAGTGTCGTATCCCAAAATCTGTAATTTCAGGTGGTCCTGCATAATGATTCAATATCCATATATTTTTCAACCTAAAAACCTCCTACATAAAAAGTCATAAATACTACTTCTTGCCAACAATACTTTTATTTTTTTAAAATATATGTCAAGATTTATTGCATATATTTGTTTAATTTTTCCATTTAATCAAACTATTCGTTGTTTATTTTTATAAAAAGATATTTTTAAGTTTACTTATTTTCATTAACCTTCGTTATAGCTGCCTCTTTTTTCATATCAATAAAAGGCAATAGTAAAGTAGAATATTTATCAAAATTATACATAATAAAGGTGAATGGTATTAATGTTAAACTGAGCAAGATAGTTATAATTGAAAGATCGATAAATAACAAAATACCGATAAATGCTGCATAAATACTTAAGATGATTATGGCCATAAGTGTTTTGTCATCTTTTGATAAAGCCTTTAAAATCTTGTGATGTAAATGCTCTTTGTCTGGTGAGAAAACTGGTTTTTTGTTAATTATTCTTCTTAAGAAAGCCCATGTTGTATCAAGAACTGGAACAAAAACAATAAAAACTACAGCGATTATTTGAGGATATTCATTTATCTGTATAGTTTGAATTGCAATAACTGATAATAAAAATCCTAATAAAAGACTACCTGAGTCACCCAAAAATACTTTAGCTGGACATTTATTTACTCTTAAAAATGCTAAACATATTCCTACAACTATTCTTGGGATTATTAAAGTTGAATCATATGTTAAGAAAATAAAAGCTAAAGTACTAATTAAAACCATACTTGTTGCAAGACCATCTAGTCCATCGATCAAATTTATTGAGTTCATCATTCCAACCATCCAAAGAATTGAAACGATTGGAGTTAAATATGTAAAATTCAAATTAAAATGGCCTAAAGAAACAGAATCGATTCGATAGCCTAAAGAATATGTAATTCCTGCCACTATAATCTGGAATAATAATTTAACCTTTGCAGGGAGGGAAAAAATATCGTCGACAATACCGATGGTAAATATAATTGCTATTGGTAATAAAATACCCCTTACACTAATGTTGAAAAAACTAAATATAAGTATAGTTAAAAATATCGCTATTCCTCCAGATCTAGGTTTAGGAATAGTATGTACTTTTCTTTTATTTGGTTTATCGAGGATATACTTGTTACCTATTTTAATTGCAAGTGGATTAAATAAACTACAAATTATAAAAGCTAACAAAACATATTTAACATCCAATTAATTCCCCTCCCACATTATTTTTTAAGACTGTTTCTTTATTTCTTGATAACAGTCATAACAGACCTGCCCTACCCCTTCAACGTAGCCATAACGTTCCTCTATCGGTTGGTCTTTTCTAATATGAGTCTTGGTTTTACAAATAAGACATGTTTCATACAAATCTTCTTTTTCTTTCTTTTTCTTGAAAAACGAAATAATCTTAGACTTCATCAATATCTCTCCTATTACTATTACTAAATTTCTGCAACAAACCTGCTATAACTACATAACTTCTTAACCATACCAATACTTTAAATACTCTTTTTATAGCAAAACATTGTATTATTTTTCTCGCTACATCTCTCTAACTACTGAAAATACTGTGTTTTTGTTTTCTTTTTTGCTAATTTACTGATTTCAAGAATCCCTTAACAAATTTAATTTCTTAAACATCTATAAACTTCAGTCACTTATATATTTTAGTATGAAAGGCCTAATATTTCAAGAATTTTCGTTCGACAGCTTATGACAGAAAAAGTCTTTTATATGTAGTAGTACTATAACAATATATTATTATTCGACACAAAGTTCTATTTTCCTTTTAGAAAAATAAAAAAATCCTCTTTAGTTACAAACAGTTTTTTAAACAGTATAGTACTTAAGGAGGATATGGTAAAATAAAAAAACTGACTTTAGAGCCAGTTTAGTTTTATATATTTTATTGGCAGGGGAGACAGGACTCGAACCTGCAGCCAATGGTTTTGGAGACCACTACTCTACCAATTGAGCTACTCCCCTGCGACAAAATTTATTATATAACATTTTTTTGAGTAATGCAATAGGTAAATTTGATTTTTTTATCAGTTGTCTAAAATTTTTTTGAATGATAGTATATATATAGAGACTGGGAAGGAGAATTACTATGAAAAGGAAATCTATATATATACTATTATTTATTTTTATATTAACCTCGGTGGTACTGCTCCCTAGCCCTGGTAGTACTATATATTATACTGATGGGGCTGTAAAGTCTGTTTTTGCTGGTGATACTGTAACTATCTTTTACCCTAATGGTTCTATTTTGTATAGTGGGGAATTTAGAGATGGTTTAGCCCATGGCTATGGTTTATACTATGATAAAGATGGCATTTTGCTTTACGAAGGAGATTGGGATCAAGGGTTTATTACCGGCTATGGTTATGATTTTTATCCAAGTGGTGAAATTAAATATCAAGGGTATTGGAAAAAGGGCCATTACCATGGAGAAGGTACTAAATTTAATGAAAATGGAGAAGTTTTGTATGAAGGTAATTGGTATTATGGCCTTCCTAATGGCCAAGGTAAGCTATATGAAGATGGAAACTTGGTTTATAGTGGTGAATTTGTCAATGGCTTAAAACATGGGTATGGTGAAGAATATCTAGATGGAAAGCTCCATTATAGTGGGTTGTGGTATGAAGGAAGTTATTATCTTTACGATAGTTTTTATCTACCGGATGGAACCAAACTCCCTCCGGCTTTAGGTCGATATTATTTAGAAGCTTTTAAAAAATATGGTTATGAAAAGGCTGTAGCTATTATTTCTCCTTTAGTTAAAGATATCAATACTATAGAAAAGGCTTCCGATGATCAATATTTTAAATATTTGATGTACCGCCACCTAGAACTTCCACAAAGGTATAATCAAAATACCGTTATTTCGATAATTAGGGAATTTAAAAAGGTGCCCATTGGTATTTTTGAAGACCTTGTAGCTTTAGGTGTAAAACATAGGTTGATTACCGGAAGTATCAGAAATCAAAGGGAATTTCAAGATACCAGTCATAGCACTAGGGGGATTTCCCTAAACCAAGCTACAGGGATAACAAGTACATCTAATAAATTGATGGTAACCCGCTTAGATCGGGGTAATCCAGTAGCCACTGCCCTCCATGAATTAGGCCATGGTGTTGATTTCTTTTTACTTAACCATATTTCTAAAGATGGGGAATTTGATAATTTACGGCTTAAAGAAGGACCGGTAATGTTTAAAAATTCGTATATAAATACCAGTTATTTTATAGATTATCATGAAGAATACTTTGCAGAATTTTTTGCTCAGATTTTTTTACCAGATGAAATGAAGTTATTTGGTGGAGCTAGAAATCTTGAGGAAATAAAGGAACGTGCCCCTAAAACCTATGATTTTTTTGAAGAACATGTTTTAAATTATGAAAGTAAATATATTAAAAGGACCACTATTCCCGATACTTTAGTAGCTAAGGACTTAAATGTGAATTTTAGGATAAAGGAAATAACTGAAGAGCGGGTAAAGGTTGAAGTATTGAGGGATTCCTCTGTTTACCTCCTCTCTTCTAGTTCAAATTTAGAGGATTTAAGGGAAAGGTTCCAAATGGATAGAGAGGAAATTATAAGGTTGGTTTATAAAGAGGAGAATTTGTTAAAGTCTGTCAACTTCGGTCATACAAAGAATTATATTATTTATTTGGCTATAGATGAAAATAATAATTACACTTTAGGGGAAACGGAAAAACTGTGGTCTAGGGAAATGTATTATAACAGGGATAAGGGAAATCCTTTGAGGATAGAGGAAAGACAGAGGATGATCTTTTATCTAATTGGATACCTCCGGAGTTTGATAAATAGGTAAAAAAGACCTCCAGCTGAGGTCTTTTTAAATATCTAATGAAGCTTTAATTCCCCGAACATACTCCCTTTTGTTATTTTCACTGCTGACTATTACCCCTTCTTTTAGTAAGACTAATAATATGGCGTAGATGACTTGCCCTACCGATGTTCTGTTATATGAAGTTGTTTCGATTATTTTTTCTTCAAACTGGTTTAAAATATCGGATCTTCTAACAAAACCGTTTTTATCGATATAGTTTAGGGTAAAGTCTATTATTTCCTTGGCCAATTCTATAGATAATCGGATGGTAGTAGCATATTTTGAGTTGGGTCTTTTAATAGCAATAGTTATGATATCATTATGGACGACCCATGCCGTTCTACTTATTGGGTCATCGGTTTCATATTTTTCCCCTTTAAGGAAGGCCTTCCATGATTCTAAAAAGCCTTGATAATACTGGATTGCCCGGTCTAAGTACAATATCCTTTTTTGACAGTCCGATAAAAAGGATGATAAATCATCGGCTACTTCTACAGAACCCTTTATTTTTTTAATCTCCACTGCCTTTATATTATTAAGTTCTATCAAAATTTCAACTAATTTACCTGTATCCAAATTACTCAACTAAATCAACTCCCCTAAGCCTACGTTTTTATAAATATATATGCAAGGGGAGTTGTTGTTATGTTAAGGAATTATAAAGTGAAGTCTCCTTTGTGGGCATTTTCTAAGAATTTTACCAAAAGATCTATTGTAGCTTTTAAATCCTCTTTATTGGCTGTTTCCACATTGCTGTGAACATATCTGGTAGGTAAAGATAAAGTGATTACCGGACAACCGGTTCTTACCCTTTCTATTGCCCCGGCATCTGTTCCCCCTCTAGGAAGGATTTCCATTTGGTATTTAATGTTACCCTCTTCTGCCAATTCCCTCATAAAGTCCACTAATTTATAGTTAGATATTGAAGCTGAATCCATAACTTTAATAGCAGCACCATTACCTAAGGCAGTTACTTGGGTGTGGGGAGAACTACCTGGGATATCCCCGGCAATGGTAACATCTAAGGCTACACCAATGTCTGGCTGGATTCCAAAGGCACCGGTTGTAGCACCCCGCAATCCTACCTCTTCTTGAACAGAACCGACGGCATAGATATCCACTTCATGATCCTTTAATCTTTTAATAGCTTCGATCATTATGTAAACCCCTGCCCTATCATCTAAGGCTTTAGCAGAGAAATTAGCACCGATTTCTACAAAGTTCCGTTCTAATGTAACAAAATCTCCGATTCTCACTAGTTTTTCTGCTTCTTCTTTACTTCTACCGATATCTACAAAAAAGTCACTTACAGCTAAAGGTTTTTTAGCTTCCTCTGGTGACATTAAATGAACAGGTTTAACTCCTGGCATCAAAACACCATCTAATTCTTCCCTACCGTGAACTTTAACCCTTTGGGAAACTAGGGTTCTAGGATCAAAGCCTCCCACGGGGTTTAGTCGCAAAAATCCTTTATCATCAATAAAAGAGACGATAAAGCCAATTTCATCCATATGGGCACTTATCATCACCTTTTTAGGATTTTCACCTTTCCCCTTTTTATAGGCGATGACATTACCGATGACATCAACTTTAATTTCATCTACATGGTCATTGAGTTCATCAATTACAATTGAGCGGATCTTCTCTTCCCTTCCAGGAATTCCTGGGGCTTCTGTCAATCTTTTTAATAATTGTAAATCCATAAAATCTGCCTCCTTACTTTTTTCTCTACAATATAACTTATTTCGACTTTAGAAACAAAATACCTGCTTTTTCTTCTATTTTTTTATTTTATTTAGAAAATATTCGATAAAATTTTTATTTCTTTTTCTAGGAAATAGTTAAAATTCTACACAAAAAAGCCTAATTACTGTTTGACACAGTAACTAGGCTTTTTAAAATTATTGATTACCTGCAGATTTTCCAGCAATTCTACCAAAAACAATTAAATCAGTTAATGCATTACCACCTAATCTATTGGCACCATGGATACCACCGGTTACCTCACCAGCTGCATATAACCCTGGGATAACCTTACCTTCAGTATCTAGAACTTGAGCTTGGGAATTGATTAGGAGTCCACCCATAGTGTGGTGTACAGCAGGTCCAACTTCGATGGCATAAAAAGATCCTTCTTTAAGTGCCCTTGGCATATCTCCTCTAGAAAAATCTTCATCTACACCAGTTAAAACAAATTCGTTGTATTTCTCTACTGTACTAGATAATGCAGCAGGATCAATACCTAAATTTGCAGCAAGTTCTTCGATGGTATTTCCTTCAACGGTTAGACCCATTCTGATATAATTTTCAATTGCACTTAAACTTTCTTTAACTGTATTGTCAAAAACTAAGAAAGCAGTTTTGCCTTCTTGAGCTAAAATAGCTGAAGAAACAACATCTCTAGTTTCTAATTCATTAACAAATCTCTCACCATTTCTGTTAATTAAAATGGCACCATTACCTCTAACAGCTTCTGTGATCATATAACCATTGGAAGGAACTACAGTAGGGTGAGTTTGGATTTCTTCCATATCGATAACTGCAGCACCAATAGCTTGGGCCATTAGTATTCCACTACCATTGGCTCCAGCGTGGTTTGTTGTTCCAAAGCCATCAAGGTTAGGATTCAATTGGGCAAATAGCTCTAAATTGGCACCAAAACCACCGGTAGCTATAATTACAGCATCTGCTTTAATGTTGTATACTTTACCATCTTTTTCTTCTACTTTAATTCCAACAACTTTATTGTCTTTTACTAAAATTTCAGTAGCTTTTGTTTCTAGGCGAATTTCTATTCCTTTAGCTTGGGCATTTTCCCTTAATACTTGGATGATATGGGGTCCTACTGGAGCTCCACCGGTTGGTCTGTGGGTTCTATCTTGTGAAGAACCTCCCATCCTTCCTACGTTGCTTAAATCTGCACCAAGGCTGATTAACCATTCAACACCATCTGCTGCTTGGGAAGTAAGGATTCTTACCAATTCTTCATTGTTTTTATAGTATCCACCCTTCATTGTATCTTCAAAGTGTAGTTCAGCACTATCTTCAATACCTAATGCTTTTTGCACAGAAGTACCTGCTGCATTTAGACCTCCTGTAGCCCTTAAGGTATTACCACCTACTACATTCATCATTTCTACAACGATAACTTCTTTACCTGCATCCCTTGCTTCTATGGCAGCTGCTAAACCAGCACCACCGGAACCAATAATTACTACATCGGTTGTTACATCTTGAGAATTAGAAGAACAACCGGCAAAAATTGTTGTTACCATTACAACAATTAATAGGGTAATGAGTTTTTTGTTCATTTTTACCTCTCCTCTCTAGTTTGTGAAAGTGATTACTTTCATAGATTATCTCATATATGGTAAAAATGTCAATATCTTTTTCCGAAATGACAATTTTTGTGAATGAAATGCAGGAATTACAGGGTGAATTGCTTTTTATTCTTTTGCCCTTTGATCTAAGTGGTAAATAAAGGCGAGGATTTCTGCTACGATTTGGTATAAATGGGGTGGGATACTAGAGCCTAATTCTAATTTCACTAATTGTTCTACTAGTTTTTCATCGTTATAGAGGGGGATGTTATTTTTCTTGGCAATCTCGATTATCTTTTCAGCTACTTCTCCCCTACCTGCTCCGACCACTTTGGGGGCGTCATCTTTATCTTTTTGATATTTTAGTGCCGCTACCTTCTTCATAAGATCCTCCTATAGCCTTACATCTATTTTATTAATTTTTCCTTTGTTTTTAGGTAAAGGTTGGGTATTATCTACTAAAGTGACCTTTACCCCTTCAAATTGAAAATCTTCCCTTGAGAGTGCTGCTAATTTATCAAGGTAACCAGTAAAGAAATTATATGCCCGTTGGTTTTCTACTAAGATATTGCAGTTAACTTTTTTACCTAATAAATCTAGATTAACCTTTACAGTAGCTAAATTTTTAGTTTGGATAGTAATTGAAATATATACCTTTTTGTCAAAATCTACTTCGTTATATTTATCATCTTCCATTTTAATTTGAATAGTTGCCGGATACCACTGATTGACAATATTAAAGGGGATATTTATTGTATCTAATAAAATTTCATTTGTATTCCCTTTAACTAATTCCACAACCTCTTCCTTTAGCCTTAATAATTCCCTTGTTTTATTAGGGTTTATTTTTTGAACTCCGTTTTCTGGAATCTCTTGAGCTAAGTCCCCTTTATTTTCCCTGATATTTGGAGAAAGTTCTTCTATTTTCCCTAAAATATCGAAAAGTTTTAGGATACTTCTATTTTCAACAGCATTTTTTAGGAAAGGAACTAATTTATTATCAAGATTTTCAAAAAGAACAGTTTCGTTAGCATTATTTTCTGTTAAAATGATGTGGTCTTTGTAAATATTTCTTAGTTCCGTTTTTATTTCTTCTATTTGAGTTTCAGGGCTTGGGTTATCTTGGGGTTTAGCTAATTCTTGAGTATCATCTTTTAGCAATCCTTTAATTAGTGAAATAATTTTTTCAGGAGTTGATTGCTCTACTAAATGGATGATTTCAGGTTTTATTGGCAGGTCTTTTTTAAATAATGTAATTGCAATTGAAAGTTGGTGAAAGAAATTAGGTTTTTCTAGAGGGGGTAAGTTTTTGTCTAATAATTCAACGGTTTCTCTAGTTACCGGTAAGTTGTTTAGTAATAGTTCTTTGGCAATATTTACCCTTTTATCATCTACTATTATGTTCAATTCTCTTAGGGAATTAATAAAGGGATCTTCATTTGGGATTTCAGGACTAGAAGTTAGTACGTTAAACCTTTGTTCACCATTTTCTATTCCAAGGTAAGTTAATTTGACAATATCCCCTTTGTTTAAATTTAAAGGAATATCAATTCTCCCTTTTATTATATCTTTGCCTAGTTTTAGCACTAATTGATCATCTAATAGTTCTAAAATCTTGACTAGGATTACATCTCCAGGTTTTAAGTTATTAATTTTACTTTCCTTAAAGTCATTTTGTTTTTTCAGTAAATTGATTAGGGTTAAGCCTAAAGTATCCATCTATTTCACCCCTTTATTATAATAAAGAGCTTGTCCTATTTGAATCTTTGTAATATAATTAAATTAGTTTAAATAATAGAGGTTCTTAATTATGATTTTGGAGGTGTTATAATGAAAGGTACATTAATGGCAGCATGGATGAATTCAGCAAAAAAGTTATATAGTACTGAAGTAGTTGAGAAAAATATGAAACAAGCTAACTGGGATAAAGAATACATAATCAAACCTACCGATGATATTCAAGAAGATATTCCTAGAAAAATAATGGCTGGAATTGCTAAAGATGTAGGTAAACCATTATCTGAGGTTTGGCAAGCAATTGGTAAAGAAAATATTAACTCTTTCTTTAAGTTATATCCCAGTTATTTTAAACAACAAAACCTCTTTTCTTTTTTAAACTCAATGGATGATATACATACAATTATAACTAACAAAATGCCTGGAGCTACTCCACCCCGTTTAATCATGGAAGTTATTTCAACAAATGAAGCTAAAATTACATATATTTCTAAACGGGAAATGTTTGATTATCTCTATGGTTTGATGTTAGGTGCTGCAGATTTTTTTAACGAAAAGTTAGAAATTACTCCTTTGGCTAAAGGACAAGGTACAGTAACCTTTAAGTTGAAATTCGAAAAACCTATTGTATCCCGGAAAACTTATTGGTTAAACAAAATCCTTTCCTTTGGTTTTATTAAATCTGCTGAATTAAAGGGTGCTGTTTTAACAACGGCTATCGCCACAACCCTATTATTTATTATATCGCCTATAGTTCCTGAAAACTTTAGAACTTTAGCAATTATCCCTATTTTGTTGTTGACTACATTCCTATCTTCTAAATTAGTTAACAAACCATTACATAAAATCATTGAAACCATAGATAATATTAAATCCCGGAAGTTTTTCCTCACTACCGAGATTTATACGGATGATCAATATGAAAAGCTCAATTCCAAATTAAATGAGTACAAAAAAACCATGGTAAATGATTTGATTTCTTTTAAAGGGATAACCGATGAAATGGATTCCTTTGGAGAAACCTTTAGTAGAATATCTAAGGAAATGGATCAAACATCATCAGAAATTTCTTCAGTAGTAGAACAGGTGGCTGCTGGGGCTATGAGCCAAGCTGAAGAAACGGAATCATCGGTGTTTATCTTAAATCAAAATATTGAATCATTAAAAGAAATAGTCGCTAAAGAAAATCAAAGTAAGGATTTGTTAGAGGGTGTTGTTAAGGAGATTAATGAAGGCTATAATGCTGTTAAAGAAACTACAGAAAATTTACAGAGTATAATTGCTCAATTTTCTAGTTTAAAGGACAATGCCGATAGATTAGAAATTAAAACAAAGGATATCAATGAAGTTGTAGAAACAGTTACTTCTATTGCTGAACAAACTAACCTTTTAGCTTTAAATGCATCTATCGAGGCTGCTAGGGCTGGAGAACACGGACGGGGTTTTTCGGTTGTTGCAGATGAGATTAGGAAGTTAGCTGAAGAGTCAAAAAGGGCAGCTGCCAGTATTACTGAAGATTTACAGTCCTTCACTATCAGTATCAATAATATCGTTAAAGATATCGAAAACCAATTCCATATTCTCCAAGAAGAAAGTGTTAAGTTAGATAAAGTTGCCCAATCTAATTATCAATCTACCCAAAGTATCCGTTCTGTTACCGATTCAATTATCGGTATGATTAACCAACTAACAACTGAAACAGAATCTATTGCTCAGATTTACAGTAAAATAGAAAGTTTGGCAGCTATTGCAGAAGAGAATTCTGCTTCAGCCCAAGAAGTTTCTGCCAATGTCTCCCAATATACTTCAAAAATTAAGGATATGAGCCAAAACATTATCGAATTTAAGAAGCTTACTGAACAGTTTAAGGAAGATTTAGATTCATATCAGATATAAAAAGGGGCTGTCGGGAAATAGGCACCAAAAAAGTCAGCTTGACTCATAAGAGTTAGCTGACTTTTTTATATAAAAAAATGGAAAAGATGATCAAG
>NZ_FOIF01000038.1 GCF_900111575.1 Anaerobranca gottschalkii DSM 13577
ATAAGCGCTGAAAGCATCTAAGCGCGAAACCCACCTCAAGATAAGACTTCCCATTCCGTTAAGGAAGTAAGACCCCAGGAAGAATACCTGGTAGATAGGCTAGGAGTGTAAGGGCAGTAATGTCTTAAGCGGACTAGTACTAATCGGTCGAGGACTTGACCAAAAGCTCACTTTTAAGTTTTGTGTGTTTTGTTAATCTAGTGACAATAGCGAGGAGGATACACCGGTTCCCATTCCGAACACCAGAGTTAAGCTCCTCAGCGCCGATGGTACTTGGGGTTACCCCCTGGGAGAGTAGGTCGTCGCTAGGTAAGATAAGAACCACTTCAATCAACATGAAGTGGTTCTTTTTTAATATAAAAAGTATTTGCATATTTAACTATCTATTGATATAATATTAAAAATATCTTCCATAATTACTTATTAACTAGTTTTAACCCGTTTAACGGGTAATTTTTTATATAATTTTAATTGATGAAAGGGGATAAAAATGGAAAAATTTCTACCTGTAGGACTCACATTTGATGATGTATTGTTGGTTCCAGCTAAATCTGAAGTATTACCTAAAGATGTTTCTTTGAAAACAAAACTAACTGAAAAGATTCAGTTAAACATACCTTTAATAAGTGCTGGTATGGATACAGTAACTGAATCGAAAATGGCTATTGCTATGGCTAGAGAGGGCGGCATTGGGGTAATCCATAAAAATATGTCTATTGAAAGACAAGCTTCTGAAGTTGATAGGGTTAAAAGATCAGAGCATGGAGTTATAACTAATCCTTTTTCCCTATCTAAAGAAAATACTATTGAAGAGGCTGCGGCACTTATGGCCAAATATCGAATATCAGGAGTTCCTATTACTGAAGGGGAAAAACTAGTAGGTATAATAACCAATAGGGATTTGAGATTTGAAGAAGATTATAGTCAGCCAATAAAAAATGTCATGACTAGTAAAAACTTAGTAGTTGCTCCAGTAGGAACGAGTTTGAAAGAAGCAAAACAAATATTAATGAAACATAAAATAGAAAAACTTCCCCTTGTAGATGAAAATTTTAATCTTAAAGGGCTTATTACAATTAAAGATATTGAAAAAGCTATTATTTACCCAAATGCTGCAAAAGATAAAGACGGAAGATTATTGGTAGCGGCTGCAGTAGGGGTTAGTGCAGAGACTATGGATAGAGTTGACGAATTAGTAAAAGCTAAAGTTGATGTAATAGTTGTAGATACCGCCCACGGACATTCTGTAGGGGTATTGGAAATGGTAAAGGCAATTAAAAATAAGTACCCAGATTTAGAAATAATAGGTGGAAATGTGGCTACAAAGGAAGCTACTATTGACTTAATTAAAGCTGGAGTTTCTGCTGTAAAAGTTGGGATAGGACCCGGCTCAATATGTACTACTAGGGTTGTTGCAGGAGTAGGGGTACCTCAAATAACTGCAATTTATAATTGTGCAGAAGGGGCTAAAGAATATAACATTCCAGTGATAGCCGATGGAGGGATAAAGTATTCGGGAGATATTGTAAAAGCTATAGCTGCTGGGGCTTCTACTGTTATGCTAGGGGGATTATTAGCTGGAACAGAAGAAAGTCCTGGCGAAATGGAAATTTATAAAGGGAGAAGTTATAAGGTCTATAGAGGTATGGGTTCTTTGGGAGCAATGAAAGATGGAAGTAAAGATCGTTATTTCCAGCATGATCAAAAGAAATTAGTTCCTGAAGGAATAGAAGGTAGGGTTCCATACAGAGGATACTTATCAGATACTATCTATCAATTAGTGGGTGGTTTAAGGGCTGGAATGGGCTATTGTGGTGCTAAAACTATAGAAGATCTAAAAAAAGCTCAATTTATAAGAATAACTAATGCAGGTTTAAGGGAAAGTCATCCCCATGATGTTGAAATAACTAAAGAAGCTCCAAATTATAGCGTATAAATCTATACAATTAAGTAAATAATACCCCTTAAAAAGGTGGTGTTAGTTTGAAAATATGTTCTCTATGTAATGCCCATGATCAAAAGGGTATAAATATACTACAAAGTTTTCTTTGTGATAACTGTCTAGAGAGGATATCAAAAACAGGAGTAGATGATCCGGATTATGACAAAATCGTTGATGGAATAAAAAAAGTTTGGCAAACAAATGAATCCGTTAAATAAAGGCAGGTATATTTACCCTGCTTTTATTTTTTTATATAATAATTAAGTAAGAAGGTTAAAGGAGAACAACATTATGAATTTTAATAGATTACAAAATTTATATTTATATAATAAAAAAAGTTATATTAAATTTCATATGCCAGGAAATTATGGAGGTAAGAATTTAAAAAAAAATTTTAGAAGATATCTGCCATTTTTTGAAACCACAGAAGTACATGGAACAGATGATTATCATAATCCTCAAGGTATAATAAAAAAAGCTGAAAAGGCTACAGCAAAGTTATTTAACAGTAATCATTGTATTTACCTTGTAAATGGCAGTTCTGGGGGGATTATTGCCGCCATTTCTTACTTATTTAGAGAAGGAGACCAAATATTAGTTTTAAGGGATTGCCATAAATCAGTAATTTATGGGTTAATATTATCTGGAGCGAAACCTGTTTTTCCAGAATCATTAGTGGTATCTCCCTTGAATTACGAAGAAATTGAACAGGTAATTAAGAAAAATGAAAGAATAAAGGGTATTATTTTAACTACACCTAATTATTATGGCATAGGGAATAAAGATTTGAAGTTAATAGCCCAGTTATGTAATAAATATAAAATAAAACTCCTTGTTGATGAAGCCCATGGTAGTCATTTATATTTTACAGATTTACGTGTATATTTAGCCAATACTTGCAAAGCAGATTTAGTTGTTAATAGTACTCATAAAAATTTAACAGGATTAACTCAAACAGGAGTTATTAATATTAATGCTAAAGATATTAATTGTAGTGAATTAAGGAAGCATATTTCCTTAATAACATCTACCAGTCCTTCTTATATTTTGTTGGCTTCAATAGCCTATTGCACTGAGCAATATACCCAGATAGGAGAAAAAATATTACAAGAAACAATAAAAAAGGCAGATTATTTGAAGGAATTCCTTGATAAATATAAAATAAGATATATAACTGAAAAGGATTTGGAGAAAAATCAGTATTTAGATCCCACTAAGATAACATTACTCTATAGGGATAATAAAAAGGCTGAAGAGGTTTTTAAAGGGTTAATTAACAATGGAATAATCCCTGAGTTTTTAGCAGATAATAAAATTTTATTATTTATTAATCATAGAATAAGAAAAAGGGAACTAGTAAAAACAGCAGCTATTTTAAAAAAGTTTTGGACAGGAGAAGAAAATATTTTATATAGACAAATAAATGATTTTAAAATAAACAATAATGGAGTTTTAACACCGAGGGAAGCCTTTTACTCACAAAAGGAAAAAATTCTACTTAATAAGGCAATAGGAAAAGTTGCAGTACAACCTATAACACCTTACCCACCTGGAATACCAATTCTTTTCCCCGGTGAAGTGGTAACAGAAGAAATTATACAATATTTAAATAATAGTAATTTCTCTAGCATTCATGGTATAGAAAATGGTATGATAGAAGTAGTAAAGGAATAAAGTTTTATAAGCTAAATAAAGGAAGGGTAATTTAATGGCAAAGGGTAAATTTATTGTAATAGAAGGTCCTGATGGAGTAGGTAAAACCACACAAAGTAAATTATTATGTCAATTTCTTCATAATAAAGGTATAAAATATATATATACAAGGGAACCGGGTGGTACTCAAATAGGGGATTCTATCAGGGAGTTATTGTTAAATCCAGAAAATAAAATTGTTCCCATAGCTGAGTGTCTACTATATGCTTCAGCAAGGGCTCAGTTGATAGAGGAAGTAATAAAACCGGCATTATCAAAGGGGTATTGGGTGGTATCAGATAGATATTTACATTCAAGTATTGTCTATCAAGGTATAGGACTAAGTTTAGGAGATAATCTTGTAGAAGAAATTAACAAAATAGCTACTGGTGGTTTAATGCCTGATTATACATTTTTAATAGACTTAGAAACAGATATTGCACTAAGTAGGATTACTAGAACTAAAGATCGGATAGAAAGTAGAGGGTTGGATTATTTTCAAAAAGTAAGGGAAGGTTATCATAAACTTTTAAATGAATATAATATGATCCTTATAGATGGCAATAAAGATATTGAAGAACTTCATAGGGAAATTATAAGTAAGTTAAAAATTTAAAATAAAGGGAGGGATTGGAGTGAAGTTAGTAATTGCGGTAATTCAAGATAAAGATAGTGGGAAGTTATTGGAAATGTTAGTAGATGAAGGGTTTAAAGCTACAAAACTTGCTAGTACTGGGGGATTTTTAAAAGCCGGTAACACTACTGTCCTCATTGGTGTCGAAGACCATCAAGTTGATGATGTGGTAGGTATAATTAAACAAACCTGTAAAAGTAGAGAGAAAATGGTTACTACCATGTCACCTTTGGGAGGTTCAGTGGAATCTTATGTTCCTTATCCAGTAGAAGTTATTGTAGGTGGAGCAACCATATTTGTAGTAGATGTAGAGAAGTTTGAAAGGGTATAGATAATGGAGCTTATTGGACAAGAGAATAATATAAAATATTTTGAAAATGCCATCAAGAATGGGATGCTCCATCATTGTTATTTAATCCATGGAACTAAAGGGACGGGAAAAAAAACTTTTACTAAAGAAATTGCTAAATATATTCTTTGTGGTAACTGGAATTGTAATTGTAGAACTTGTAATAATATTCAAAGGGAAATTCATCCAGATGTAAACTTTTTCTACAACGATGATGCGATTGTTAAATTAGAAACAGTTGATCAATTTAAAAAAGCAGCTATTTATTCTCCTTTAGAGGGAGAAAGAAAAATAGTGGTGTTAGAAGGAGTAGATAGGCTTAATACTCAAGGTGCCAATAAGCTACTTACTTTAATTGAGGAACCTCCTTTATATCTCACTATTTTTCTTTTGTGTGAAAATATAGCTAATGTTATTAAGACTATTAGATCGAGGGCTATACCTATCAAAATTAACCCTTTAACAATTCAGGATTTAAAGGAATTTCTTTGCAAACAAAAGGAAATAGAGCCTTTAAAAGCTGAAATTATTGCAAAGTTTAGTGAAGGATCAATGGGAAAGGCTTTAAAATATTTAGAAACAGATTTTTGGACTATTAGAGACAATGTATATAATTTAGTATGGGAAACCTCTGAAAAAGGATTAGATTATGTTAAACTTAACAAAATATTGGCTAATATAGAACCAAGTTTGGTTCTTGATTTAATAGAATTTCTATTGAGAGACTTATTATATTTGAAAGTAGGACAAAATAAGGATATACTAGTAAATAAGGATTATTATGATAAGATATTATTGTTAAGACCATCCAATATATCGAAGATAGAGGAGATATTAAATAAAGTTAAAATAATTAGGAATACCTTAAAAAACAGCATAAACCCTATGCTGAATTTCGAGGTGATTTTTAATTCCTTACAGGAGGAATAGGAGATGGAACAGGTACAGTATAAAGTTGTAGGAGTAAGATTTAAAAGAGCAGGCAAAATTTATTACTTTGACCCTGATCAATGGGATATAGTTAAAGGAAATTATGTAATAGTGGAAACAGCTAGAGGGTTAGAGTATGGAGAAGTAGTTGTTGGTCCTAAAGTTGTAGAAGAATCAGAGGTGGTATTACCTCTAAAAAAGGTTATTCGTATTGCCACTGAAAGTGATGCTGAACAAGTGAAGGAAAATAAACTAAAGGAAAAAGAAGCTTTTGAAATTTGTCAGCAAAAAATTGAAAAACATGGTCTAGAAATGAAGCTTGTAGATGTTGAATATACCTTCGATGCTTCAAAAATAATTTTCTACTTTACTGCAGAAGGACGTATAGATTTCAGAGAATTAGTCAAAGATTTAGCAGCTGTTTTCAGAACTAGGATTGAGTTAAGGCAAATTGGAATAAGGGATGAAGCAAAAATGTTAGGTGGTTTAGGTTGTTGTGGTAGACCACTATGCTGTAATACATTTTTAGGAGATTTTGAGCCGGTATCAATTAAAATGGCTAAAATCCAGAATTTATCATTAAATCCAACAAAAATTTCAGGTATTTGCGGTAGGTTAATGTGTTGTTTAAGGTATGAAAATGATCATTACGAAGAAGCAAGAAAGAATATGCCTGAAGTTGGTGCAGAAGTAGAAACTGAGGTTGGAAAAGGGAAAATAGCAGAAGTCAATCCCCTTAAAGGTACAGTTAAAGTGGAAATGTTCGATAGTAAAACATTAGTTGATTTTCCTGCTTGTAAAGTTAGAGTTTTAAATATAAATACCCAGGAAGAAGACCTTGAGCAACTACAAGAAGAAATAGAAGAGTTAGAAGAATTAGAAAGGGATAGTTAGGAGGGCCTAACTGTGAAAGAAGAAATAAAAAACTTGGAAGATTTACTAGAAGAATTTTATAGAAAACTGACTGCAATAAAAAAACAATACAATGAGTTGTTAATAGAAAATGAAAGATTGCAAAAAGAAAATAAATGGTTAAAGGAACAACTTCCTTACTCTAAACCTAAAAAGGAAGTTAGTCCAATCAAAGAAGGGCAAGATGCCTTAGCAAGACTATATAATGAAGGTTTCCATATATGTCATCTTCATTACGGTAGTTTACGGACTGAAGGAGACTGTTTATTCTGTATATCTTTATTAAAGAAATAGGTGTATGAAATGGATGTTAAATTATTACCTAATGAAAGAATAGATGACCTACATAGAAATGGGTTAAAGATTATTCAAAATAGGAAAGTATTTTCCTTTACCATGGATAGTGTTTTACTAAGTGCCTTTGCTGGAGTAACTAATAATGATAGGGTAGTTGATTTAGGAACAGGTACCGGAGTCTTACCCCTTTTAATAGCCGGTAGAAAAAAAGTTAAAGACGTAGTAGGGTTAGAAATACAGGATCTTTTAGTTGATATGGCTCAAAGATCAGTACTTTTAAATAAATTAGAGAATATAAAAATAATTAAAGGTGATATAAAAGAAGCCCCAGCAATTTTAGGGGCTGAAAACTTTGATGTAGTAGTTTCTAATCCTCCATATATGAAAGGACAGAGGGGAGAAATTAATGCTTTAACAACAAAAGCTATAGCTAGACATGAAATATTATGTAATCTTGAAGATGTTATTGTAGCAGGGGCAAAATTAGTAAAATATGGGGGGAAAGTAGCTTTAGTACACAAAACTGAAAGATTAGTAGATATTTGTTATTATATGCGGAAATATAATGTGGAACCTAAAAGGCTCCGATTAGTTCAACCTAAGAAGGATAAAGAGGCAAATATTGTCTTGATAGAAGGAATTAAGGGAGCGAAACCAGGTTTGATAACTTTGCCTTCTTTAATAATTTATGATGAAACAGGAAAATATACCAAGGAAGTTGAGGAATTATATAATAAATAAAGAAAGGGATAATAATGGTAGGGAAATTATATCTTTGTGCAACTCCCATAGGTAATTTAGAAGATATTTCTGCAAGGGCTATAAAAATTTTACAAGAAGTGGACTATATAGCAGCAGAAGATACTAGAAGGACAGGACTACTCCTTAACCACTTTTCTATTAAAACGCCAATGTTACAGTATCATAAGTTTAATGAGAAGAAGCAAGTCCTTAAAATAATTAATAAGATTTTAGAAGGGTATAATGTCGCTTTAGTATCAGATGCTGGTACTCCGGGGATTGCTGACCCTGGACAAATTTTAGTAGAAAAAGCCTTGGAAAATAATATTCAGGTAATACCTATACCAGGTCCATGTGCCTTGATTTGTGCTTTAATTATCTCTGGTTTTGATACGACAAATTTTAAGTTTGTGGGATTTCTACCTAAAGGGAATCAAAAGGGAAAAGAGTTAGAGAAACTTTTACTAGAACCTTCTACTATAGTTTGTTATCAAAGTCCCCATGATCTTTTAGATACTTTGGAAAAAATAGATCAACTACATCCTAACAGAAAAATTGTAGTAGTGAGGGAATTAACCAAAATTTATGAAGAAAGATTAGCAGGTACTGCTTCAGAGTTAATAAATATTTTTAAAGAAAAGGGAGTTAAAGGGGAATTTACTTTAGTTATTGAGGGAAATAATTTGCCTCAATATACACTTGAACAAGGAATTGCTGAAGTAGAAACTCTCTTAGAACAAGGATATTACCTTAAAGATGCTTGTAAACATGTAGGGAGTAAAATGGGATTATCTCAAAGGGAGTTATATCAGCATATGTTAAAAAAGGATAGTTAATAAAATAAGTAAGACGCTAATGGTCTTACTTATTTTAATTCATCTATACATTTTTGGCAGATGTTTTTACCTTTAAAGTATTTTACATCCTCTGCTTCTCCACAGAAAACACATGCTGGGTGATATTTTTTTAAGATAATTCTTTCTCCATCTACGTAAATTTCTAAAGAATCCTTTTGATCAATATTTAAGGTCCTCCTTAACTCGATAGGCAATACCACTCTTCCTAGCTCGTCCACTTTTCTTACAATACCAGTTGATTTCATTTGCCAACCTCCTCTCCAACAAAATTCTACATAATTCGACATTAATTATATTGTACCAATAAATTCCATGATAGTCAATTAACTCCTAAAGAAAAAAATTAAATTTTTTATTAAATTTATTTATTTATATAAAAAATTACATAACTATCATTGACCATGGGAAAAATAAATGGTAAAATAAACAAAAAATATTTAAAATGCAGTGATTACAGATGAGTACCTGAAAACAGAAACTAAAGAGAGCCGTTGTTGGTGGAAATACGGTGTTTCTATTCAGAGAAGATGGTCTGTAGGAGCAGATTTTTCCGGTGGTTACGTTATAGCCTAACACTAATGAGGGTAACTTATAAATAATAAGTTACTGAAGTTAGGGTGGTACCGTGGAGTATTAACTTCGCCCCTACATTTGGGCGAAGTTTTTTAGTTTTAAAAGAATTGTAAAGGGAGGTAAAAATATGAGTAAGAAATTCTATATAACTACACCAATCTATTATCCAAGCAACACTTTACATGTTGGTCACTGTTTTACCACTGTAATTGCCGATGCCATAGCTAGATTTAAGAAAAAAACCGGCTATGAAGTTTTCTATTTAACAGGGACTGATGAACATGGACAGAAAATAGAGAAAAAAGCAAAGGAAGCCAATAAAGATCCTCAAGTTTTTGTAGAGGAAATAAGAGAGTGGATTAAAGATTTATGGGCATTATTAGATATCCAATACGATGATTTTATAGGTACAACTGAAGAGCGACATAAAAAAGTAGTTCAAAAAATTTTCGAAAAGCTCTATAATCAGGGAGATATTTATAAAGACTATTATGAAGGTCTGTACTGTACCCCTTGTGAATCTTTTTGGACAGAAAGACAATTAAAGGAAGGAAATTGTCCTGATTGTGGTCGTCCAGTGGAAAGGGTTAAGGAAGAAAGTTACTTTTTTAGAATGTCTAAATATGCTCCTCAACTAATTAAGCACATTGAAGAAAATCCAGATTTTATACAACCTGAATCTAGAAAAAATGAAATGTTAAATAATTTTTTAAAACCTGGTTTGGAAGATTTGTGTGTTTCTAGGACTACCTTTGACTGGGGAGTAAAAATTCCCTTTGATTCTAAACATGTAATCTATGTTTGGCTCGATGCTTTATCAAATTATATTACAGCTATCGGCTACTTGGAGGATGAAGAAAAATTCAGGAAATGGTGGCCCGCCGATGTTCATCTAATGGCTAAAGAAATTGTTCGTTTTCATTCAATTTATTGGCCTATAATATTAATGGCCCTCGGACTACCATTACCTAAGAAAATATTTGGCCATGGCTGGTTACTCTTTGATAATGATAAAATGTCAAAATCTAAAGGTAATGTTATTGACCCTAAAATTCTAGTTGAAAGGTATGGCAGCGATGCCTTGAGATACCACCTATTAAGAGAATTTTCTCTAACAACAGATGGTAATTTCTCTGAACTAGGCTTAGCCAAAAGGGTGAACTTTGATCTTGCCAATGATTTAGGTAATTTAGTAAGTAGAACCGTTGCAATGATTGAAAAATATAGGGTTAGTGAGATACCAAATCCACAAGGAAATAGTTATTTAGATGAAGAGCTTATAGAAATGGCTGAAGGCTTACCAAAGCTATTAGAAGAAAAAGTAGATAATTTTCTTATAAATGAAGGATTGGCAGAAGTTTGGAGATTTATTGGAAGAACCAATAAATATATCGATGAGACTATGCCATGGCTTTTAGCTAAAGATGAAGCTGATAAAGGAAAGTTAGATGTAGTTTTATATAATTTAGCTGAAGCCATAAGGTTTATTAGTATCCTTATTGAACCTTTTATGCCCAAAACGTCCCAAAAAATTTTCCAACAATTTAGTATAGAAGATAATTTGCAAAATTGGTCATCTTTAAAATGGGGGTTATTAACACCTGGTAATAGGGTAGTTAAAAGTACACCATTATTCCCAAGGATTGATTTAACAGCCTTTGAAAAAGAAGAAGAGGAAAAGGAGAAAAGGAAAGTGTTAAATATACCAGAAAAAGAGTTAATTACTATAGAAGAGTTTTCAAAAGTTGAACTGCGTGTTGCAGAAGTTATTAAGGCTGAGAGGATAGAAAAAGCTGATAAATTGTTAAAGGTTCAATTAAAATTAGGGGACATTGAAAAACAGGTGGTAGCAGGAATTGCTAAATATTATCAGCCAGAAGAATTAGTAGGAAAAAAAGTAATATTTGTTGCCAACTTAAAACCAGTTAAGTTAAGAGGGGTTTTATCAGAAGGGATGATTTTAGCTGCCAGTGATGATGAAGGTAATTTAGTTTTATCAGGAACTGACAAAGATATCAATTCGGGAAGTATTGTTAAGTAGGGGGATGAAAACTTGTATATAGATAGTCATTGCCATTTAGATAACCCTAAGCTTAAAAAAACTGTGGGAGAAATTGTTAGGGAAAGTGAAGAAAATGGAGTCATAGCCTTAATTAATTCAGGCTATGATCTCCCTTCATCAGTAAGGGGAGTAGAAATAGCCACAAAATATTCATCTGTTTTTACTACTGTAGGGATACATCCCCATGATGCTCAGGGAGTTCCTAAAGATTACTTGATGAAGTTAGAAGAGTTAACCTCCAAACCAAAAGTAGTTGCTTTAGGGGAAATGGGTTTAGATTACTATTATGAATTTTCGCCTAAAGAAATACAAAAAGAGATCTTTTGCCAGCAGTTAGAATTAGCTTTTTCATTAAAAAAACCATTTGTTATTCATCAAAGGGATGCCATGGGTGATATGCTGGAAATTTTAAAAAAATTTCCTAACCCTCAATACCAAGGGGTATTTCATTGTTATTCAGGTAGTTTAGAAGTGGGAAAAGAGTTGGTGAAAATGGGGTACATGTTATCCATAGCTGGCCCTGTAACTTTTAAAAATGCCAAAAAAACGGTGGAAGTGGTAAAAGAGATTCCATTGGAATATTTATTAGTAGAAACAGATTGTCCTTACTTAACACCTGAACCGTTGAGGGGAAAGGTAAATTATCCTTATTATGTAAAGTTTGTTATTGATAAAATAGGGGAAATTAAAGGAATCACTTCTGAAGAGGTTGCATATAACACTACAAAAAACAGTATAAATTTCTTTAAATTAAGTATAGAATTTTAAAATAATGTCAATAATTAAAATTAGTAAATTTTAGGGGGTAGTTTTTTAGGAGAGGGGGCAAGTTAGTTGTTTAAGAGAATCCTTGTGGGGGGAGTAGGATTTTTACTTATTCTTACACTATCACTAGTTTTTGGACCTAAAAAGGTTTCAGTAATAGTTGATAACGAGATTTATGAAATAATAACATTTAAATCTACTGTAAAAGATGTGTTAGGAGAACTAAATTTAAATCTAAGGGAAGAAGATAGGATTAATATTGAGCTGACTGCAAAGCTCAAAAATAATTTAACGATACAAATAGATACAGCAGAACAGTATATTATTTATCATGATGGTAAAGAAACGATAGTTCTATATCCAGACCCTGAGTTAGATGTAATATTGGCTTTAGCTAATATAGAATTAGGGGAGCTAGATATAGTAGAAGGGGATTTAGAACAGGAGAAAAAAATTTATATAACCAGGGTTAAAGAAGAAATTGTAACAGAAACTGCAAGAATATTTTTTCAAGAAAAAAGAGTTGCCAATAATGATATGCTTAGAGGTCAAACACGGATATTACAGCAAGGTCATGAAGGGGTTAAAGAACTTACATATAAAGTGGTATATCATGATGAAAAACAGGTAGAAAAAACCTTGTTAGAAGAAAGAATTGTAAAAGAAAAGCAAGATAGAATTGTTGAATATGGTACAATAGAGGCAATCTCTCGAGGAGGTAGATTACTAGCTGTTAGGAGAATGTTAACTGTTACAGCTACAGCCTATTGTTCAGGGGTAAGTGGAACAGGTTGTCCTGTTGACCATAGGGGTTGGACTCAGTGTACAGGACCGTATGCTAATGGCTATACATCTATTGGCTGGCCCGCCATTGCAGGGAATGGTTCTAGGGAAAACCCCCATATCGTTGCAGTAGATCCTTCTAGAATTCCTTTAAGATCATTATTATACATAGAAGGTTTAGGTTTTGCCTATGCAGCTGATGTAGGAAGTGCGATAAAAGGTAATAGAATTGATATATTAATGCCAACCCACTACGAAGCATGGCGTTTTGGTAGGCAAACTAGGGTTGTTTATATTATTGATCGGGAGTTATAATAATTAGGTGGAGAGAAATTTCTCTACCTTATTTTGCTTTAATGATTTTTTATAAGATTGGGGGAAAAGGAAATGGAAGAAATAAGAGAAATAATAGTAGTGGAAGGGAAAAACGATTATCATGCAGTAAAAAGGGCTTTTCCCCAAGCGGAAGTTATAATTACTAGTGGGTTTGGGCTAAATGATGAAATTATTGAGAGGATAAAACTAGCCCAGCAAAAACGGGGTGTAATTGTATTTACTGATCCAGATCATATGGGGGAGATAATTCGGAAAAAAATTCAAGCAAAGGTTCCTGGTGTAAAACATTGCTATTTACCTAAAAAGGCAGCAGTTCATAATGGTGATATAGGAATTGAAAATGCAGACCCCCGGGATATAAGGGATGCTTTGAATAAAGTGAGGACTATTAACGAAGATAATAGTATAATATTCAGTATTGATGATCTTATAAAAAACAGATTATCTCAAAGTCCAGATGCTAAAGAGAGAAGGGAAAAGTTAGGTGAGATATTAGGAATAGGTTATGGAAATAGTAAAACTTTTTTAAAAAGATTAAATGCCTTTGGAATAACCAGGGAAGAATTTGAACAAGCCCTAAAAAAAATGGAGTGATAATAATGGATAAACTATATTCAGTTTCAAAAATAAAAGAAATTATTAATGATAACAGTTTTAATTTCAAAAAAAAGTTTGGCCAAAACTTTCTAGTAGATAAAAACATATTAGATAAAATTATAAATGCAACGGAAGTAGATAGTGATTCTGTTGTTTTAGAGATCGGACCAGGTATTGGTACTTTAGCAGTTGAATTGGCTAAAAGAGGGGCTATAGTATATGCTATAGAAATAGATTCAACTTTAATTCCAATCTTAGAGAAAAATTTTGAATTATATCCTAATATAAAGTTAATCCATAAAGATGCATTAAAGGTGGATTATAAGGAGATTTTAGCCCCGTATATTGGTACTAAAAAGATAAAAGTTGCAGCAAATTTACCTTATTATATAACTACACCTTTAATTTTTAAAATTTTAGAAACCGATATTCCATGGGAAAGTATTACTTTAATGATGCAATTAGAAGTTGCTCAAAGGATTTGTGCTAAACCTGGTGGAAAAGATTATGGGTCATTAACAGTTGCAGTTAATTATTATGGAAAGCCTACTCTTATTACAAAAGTTCCTTCTCAAGCCTTCTATCCTCCTCCAAAAGTTGATTCTGCAGTATTAAACATTAAATTGAATACTGAAAAAATTTTTGTAAAAGATCAACAGCTATTTTTTAAAGTAATAAAAACTGCTTTTAACCAAAGGAGAAAGACTTTGTTAAATAATTTGTTAACATTAGGTGAATTAAGCAAGGAGGAATTAAACAAATTATTAGAAGAAATAAATATAGAAGGGACAAGGAGGGCAGAGACTTTAACAATTGAAGAATTTGCCCTATTGACAAATACAATTTATAACATATCAAAGCCACATCTTTAGATGTGGCTTTGAATATTTAGGGATTTTAAATATGATTCTAATAGATCGAATCTTCTCTTAGAATTATACCCAATGTATTCTTTGCCAAATAAGCAGCGGCTTTTGGGTAACCCTAAATAAATTGAAATAGCTTCTGCACAATCACCGGCTATAGTATCAAAAATAAGTTTAGCATGACTACCGTTTTTAAGCCTTGATCCTAGGCGAAAATGGGGTATATTTGCCCCTATACCTATTTTAGCACCATATTTTACAGCTTTGGCCAAAAGAATGGGAGGGGTAGCAATATCCTTTACTTCAATGTATTTAAATAGATCTTTGCTAATAATATGGGGACCATGGGATGGAGTAGAAATACCAATTTTATCTGACACCCCTAGTAATTCATTAAGGTGTAGTCTAGGTAAAACCAATTCTTTTGGTAAGTTTTCAATAAGGTTAGGAGTGGGATAACAGTTTGTTAACGTTAAACAGTAATTATTTCTTAGGTGGCTATTAATTAGTAACATTAACTCTGAAGTTATTTCTCCAATAAGATCTCCATCATAAAACAAAAAATTAGTAGCTCCTTCCTTTAACGCCCAAGCACAACCTATAGCCTTTGGGATATCTATTCCTAAAGAATCTTTAAAAGTTATAAGGTGTACTTGAGGATAATTATTTTTTATAATTTCCTCTGTTCTATCAATACAGCCATTGGCTACAACTACAATTTTATCTACACCAACAAAGAGTAAGTGGTTTAAAGCTGTGGAAATTCTATCCTCTTCATTTTGTGCAGGGACTATAGCAAAAAGCATTGTAATCACCCCTTTTTAGTAGGTCTATTAAAGTATATGCCGATTTTGACTAAAGTCACCAACAAAATTTAAAGACATATTATAGTAAAAAAGGGGGGAAATACAATGGAATTTAAAGTTGGCGATTTAGTTACAAGAAAATCATATGGTAATGATATTTGTTTTGAAATTATTAATCTAGATTTAGATAATAAAGTTGCACATCTAAAGGGAATAGATATGCGTTTAATAGCAGATGCCAATTTTTCTGACTTAAAATTATTAACACCAAAGGAAATTTTGGAATATAAAAAAAAGATAAATTTAATTTATAGACGTACTATAGGTAATATTGAATATCAAAGAAATCTAGTAAGGAGTAAAAAGAATACAGGAAAATATGAAAAGGATTATTATGACGTTCCTGGAACAATAGTTCATTTAGATGGAGATAAAGAATATTTGGATATTTGTACAAAAGCATATAAAGATTTAGGGCTACTAGTTTATCCTTATCATGTACCAGAAGAAAAACAACCAAAGGTAGTGGAAGAATTATTAAGTAAACATAACCCAGATATACTAGTACTCACAGGTCATGATGGTTTAACTAAAAAAAGCAGTGATTTCTTAAATTTAAATAATTATAGGACATCTAAATACTTTGTAGAAGCTACTAAAGCTGCTAGAAGGTTTGAACCAAGTAAAGATGACTTAATTATTTTTGCAGGGGCTTGTCAATCCCATTACGAGGCGTTATTAGGGGCAGGAGCAAACTTTGCCAGTTCACCTCAAAGGGTTTTAATACATTGTTTAGATCCAGTTTTTATTATGGAAAAAATTGCTTATACGTCTATCATGGAGTCTGTTTGTATTTATGATGTAATTCAAAATACCATAACAGGTTTAGATGGGGTAGGAGGAGTAGAAAGTCGAGGTAAATTTCGAAGGGGATTGCCTAAGTCTCCCTACTCAATCTAAGGAGGTAATAGAATGAATGGTATAGAAAAATTAAATATAGAAAAAAACAATAATCAAACTTTAATTAAAATATTGATCGATAAAAATTATGAAAAAGAATTACAAGATAATAAAGAAGAGGTAATTTTAAAAATTACAGAGAAAAAAAATGAACCACCTGATAAACAATTAAAGCCACTAAAAGATAAAAAAATAATAATAGATCCAGGTCACGGTGGTACTAGCTTTGGTGCTGTAGGTCAGACTGGGGTTAGGGAAAAGGATTTGAATTTACAAACCAGTTTAATCATAGAAAAATTGTTGACAAATTTAGGGGCAAAGGCAATATTAACTAGGATAAAAGATGAAAATGTAACGTTAGCTCAAAGGGTTAATGTTGCTAATAACAATAAGGGGGATTTATTTATAAGTGTTCACTATAACGGATATAGTGATCCCCAAGCTAATGGAACTGAAACATATTGGTCTAGCCAAGGGACAAAGGGTAGTGAAAAACTAGCAGCGTTATTACAAACACAATTGCTAGAAAAATTGCAAAGAAGAAATAGAGGGGTAAAACAGGCTAATTTTTATGTATTAAGAGAAACTAAAATGCCTGCTGCGTTAATTGAGCCACTATTTATTACAAATCCTGTGGAAGAACAGATAATTATTAAAGAAGAAAATATGGTTAAGGTGGCAGAAGGAGTAGTTGATGCAATATTAAAATTTTATTCTTGACAAAACTTTATATTACCTGCTATAATATTTAATTTCTTGACAAAAAACCTCAGAAATGTTAGAATAAACTAAAATTAATTATGGGGTGATGTCCTTGGCTAACAAAACCACCTTGGCTACTATTAAGCATGATTTAGAAGGTTATTTAGGTAAAAAAATCTCTTTAAGGGCTAATCGAGGAAGAAAAAAAACAATGGAAAGGACAGGGGTTCTTGAGCAAATTTACCCCTCACATTTTTTAGTATTAGTAAGTGAAGAAAATTATCAAAGAAGACTTTCATTTTCATATGCTGACATATTAACAGAAACGGTAGAGTTAACTGTTTATAGTAATGATGATAAAAAGATTCCCTTTTCAGTATCTTAAAAGTAATCTCCATTGTACAAAACCGCTTTTAAAGGCGGTTTTATTTTTGCTTAGGAAAGTATAGATTGCTAGGTATGTGGATAAATGTTATTATGTAGTGGGGTGAGTTGTTTATGGCTACGGGAATAATAAAACAAATATTTGAAGATAAATGGGGAGAGTTTAAAGAAAAATACCCAATTAGGCCAACAGTATTGTCAGAAGTAAAAAAGATGCTAACTTGTAAAGATATGAGTGAAGGATATAGCAAATTTTGTTGTCCGACATGTAATGAAGTCAGATATGTAGGCTTTACCTGTAAGAGTCGCTTCTGTACATCTTGTGGTCGGAAAGCAACAGAACAGTGGGTAGAAAAATTAAGCA
>NZ_FOIF01000039.1 GCF_900111575.1 Anaerobranca gottschalkii DSM 13577
TTGGTGAAAACCAAACCAGAATATGTAGTTATGGAAAACCTAAATACAAAGGGAATGTTAAAAAACAAAAAAATATCTAAAGCAATCCAAGAACAAACATTCCGTGAATTTAGGAGACAGATGGAATACAAATGCCGATGGAATAATATTAAATTTATACTTGTAAATAGGTTTTATCCTTCATCTAAAACTTGTAGTAGCTGTGGAAGTATAAAAGACAAACTTTCTCTATCAGAAAGAACTTTTAGATGTAATGATTGTGGCTATGAAATAGATAGGGATTTAAATGCAAGTATAAATTTAAAAAATTACGGTAAATCAATAGCTTAGCACCTAAAGCAACTATTGATATGTACCGATACGTTAGTCGGGAATTTAAGCCTTCGGAGTGTTAAACAAAACAGGAGTAGATTTTTTCGAAACTGGACACGATGAACAAGGAAGGAAACATAAGCTTTTATAAGGTTTGATAAAAAACTTTATAAAGTTTTATAAGTTTTCTGTAACGGCGATTATATGACAAAAAGAGTTATTTTTCATATAGATGTAAATTCTGCTTATTTGTCATGGGAGGCTGTTTATCAATTACAACAAGGTAGTAAAGTGGATTTAAGGGAAATTCCTTCTGTTGTAGGAGGTGATATAAAAAAAAGGAGTGGTATTGTATTAGCAAAATCTATTCCTGCTAAAAAATACAATATTAAAACAGGCGAAACCCTTTTCTCTGCTAAACTAAAGTGTCCCCATCTGGTAATTGTACCTCCTAGATATAAACTTTATATGGACTGTAGTGCTGCTATGGGAAAAATTTTAAGAAAATATTCTCCATCTATTCAGTTTTTTTCTATAGATGAAGTTTTTTTAGATTATACCAATTTAGAAAGACACTTCGGCCCCCCTGAAATTGCCGCCAACTTAATTAAAGATGATATTAAAAAAACTTTGGGCTTTACAGTAAATATTGGAATAAGCTCTAATAAACTATTGGCAAAAATGGCTTCAGAATTTGAAAAACCTGATAAAGTTCACACTTTATTTCCAGAAGAAATTCCCGCAAAAATGTGGCCTTTACCTGTCGGTGAATTATTTATGGTAGGTTCCAAAACCAAAGAAAAGCTTTTAGCAAAAAATATTAAAACAATTGGTCAATTGGCTAATACAAATCCTGATTTTTTATATAGTTTCCTAAAAAGTCACGGGATCCTAATTTGGAATTATGCCAATGGAAGAGAAAATTCTCCCGTTAGAAATGAAAGCTTACCTATGAAAGGCCTAGGTAACTCTACAACTATTCCCTTTGATGTTACTACAAAAGAAGATGCCCATAAAATTCTCATGGGACTTACCGAAAACCTTTGTTTTAGATTAAGAAATTTACAAAAGTGTGCTTCTGTTGTAAGTGTTTCCATTAAAAATAACCAGTTTGAGTATTATTCCCATCAAAAAAAACTATCCCACTATACCAACTGTACAAAAATAATTTTAGAAACTGTTAAAAATCTGTTTACTGAAATGTGGAATAAAGAACCAATTCGACAGATGGGCATACATTTAACAGATTTTTGCGATAATGATTTCCATCAACTATCCTTTTTTGAGACAGATCCCATCAAGTATAAACGTCTAGATAACGCCATAGATAAAATTCGTTTAAAATATGGTAAAGATTCAATTTTCCCTTCTTGTTACTTACATTCAGAAATTAGCCCATTACAAGGTGGAGTTATAAAAGAAGAAGATTATCCAATGATGTCTAGTATACTCTAAAGGAGGTTTTTAGATGAAAGTAGTCATGAAACCTATAGATATGATTGTTTGGTTTAATCAAGAAGGAAAACCACGGCCTATTAAATATCGTTTTGAAAGTGAAGAGGGGAACCAAGTTATTAAAGTAGATAATGTTTTAACTGTAAATCAAGAACGTTTAGCAGGTAATATCATGCTAATTTTTAAATGTCAAAGTATTATTAACGGTATAGAAAAAATCTATGAACTTAAATATGAAAAAGCAACTTGTAAGTGGTTCTTATATAAAATTTAAGGAGTTAACACTAACTCCTTTTTCTTAAAGTGAAGTCAAAAACATCTTCCATAGTATAAAAATTAGGGGGTACATTTACTATAAACTTAGAAGCAGTTAATGCCCCACTGGCAAAAACTGATCTATCATGGGCTTCATGGCAGAGTTTTATTGTTTCTAAAGGTCCAATAAATTGTGCTTCATGGTAACCTACTATATTACCCCCCCTTATAGCATGAACACCTATTTCTCTTTCTTCCCTAACTTCTTCTCCTATCCGTCCGTGCTTAAGTTTAGTATCATATCCTAAACCTTTTTGAATAAAATCAATTAAAGTTTTGGCACTTCCAGAAGGAGCATCCTTTTTTTTATTATGATGTGCTTCTATTATCTCAATATCTGTTTGCCCCCCAATAATTTGAGCTGTAATTTCAGCTAATTTAAACAGTAAATTCATACCTACAGACATATTTGATGCTTGTAAGATAGGTATTTTCTTTGAACTTTTATATATTTCATTTTGTTGATCATTGGTAAAGTTAGTAGTCCCAATAACAAGGGGTATATTTTTTCTTAGACAATAATCTAAAGTTTTGAAAATTGCTTGAGGTCGTGAAAAAGTAATTACTACATTGTATTGAGTATATTCTTCCATATGTAACTCTTCAGAACTAATTGCTTTAACTTTTGTAAAAAAAGAATCTTCTAAAGCTAATTCCAAAGTTTTTTGACCCATTTTTCCGGTACTTAAAATTAATAAATCCATAAAGCTACTTCCTTTCTTGTGAAATTATAAAGTACAATTTTTAATCCAATTGATAAAATAATCTTCACCTTGAATGTATATTCCTACACAATCAATTCTAAAGGGGTTATTGTTCTTTTCTGTTATCAAATAATATTGAGCTAATTTAACTAATTTATTTAGCTTTTTTTTATCTATTGCTTCTAAAGGATCGCCAAATTTTAAATTAGTCCTAGTTTTAACTTCACAAAATACGATAGTTTCTTTATCTTGTAAAATTAAATCTATCTCTCCTAATTTACACCTAAAATTTTTTCTAATTAAAATAAGTCCTTGACTCTGTAAATATTGTGCAGCTATATCTTCTCCATTTTTAGCTAATTGTTGTTTATTCATAAACAACTTCCTCAATAAATAACTGAGGGTATTCCTCTAAATCTAAAATTTGATAGAATTCCCCTTTTATAACCTTAATTATAGGGGTTAATGGATTTTTACCTTGACCTATGACTACTCCCACTTCTCCGTTATTTAGTTTTACCTTATATCCCAAGGGGTAAAGTATAACCGTTTGTAAAAATTTTTCAATATACTCTTGAGGAAAAAGGTTTCCACCACTAGATTCTAAAATTTCGATAGTGTCCTTTATTGAAAAACGAGGTCTATATGGCTTTTCTGCCGTTAAAGCGTCAAACATATCTGCTATTCCCACAATATAACCAAAGGGGTGAATAGCATCTCCTTTTAATTTCCTAGGATATCCACTTCCCATTAGCCTCTCGTGATGTTGTAAGGCTACATGGGCAGATAAAAGGGGTATTTTCCCAGCCTTCTTTATAAGCTCAAAACCCAAAATAGTATGGGCAATCACTTTTTCATATTCATCGACAGACAAAATCCCTGGCTTATTTATAATACTGATAGGAATTTTTGTTTTACCTATATCATGTAACAATGCCCCTAATCCTAGTTGAAAAAGTTGCGTTCTAGTAAATTTTAAGCTATGACCGATAATTAATGAATAAATACATACATTAATACTATGCTGGTAGGTATAATTATCTAATAATTTAAGTTCTGCAAAACTAGATAAGATAAGTTTATGATCCATTAACTCATCAATTATATTATTAACAATAGAGTTTAATCTATCCAAATCTAAGTTTTCTCTAGTATGTCTTTGCACTCCATCAATAATAATACTTATTAATGATCTCTTTTTTATAGTTTTTATAGCTTCACTTAAATTATCTTCACTAATAATTTCGTGAATACTTAAATAAGGTAAAGTACTATCTTCTATATAAACAAAAGCTATCCCTAATTGTGGTAATTTGTTTTTTATGTTTTGGGTTATCCTGGTACCTTTAGCCAATAAAATAGAGCCACTAGGACTTTTTACCGGATTTGCCAATATATCTCCTTCTTTTAAAAGATTTACTGCAACTCTTCTCATCACTAAATCCCCCCTAAACCTTCTTTTACTCCTTTAAAAGTAATTCTATGAACAGGAGAAGGACCATATTTTTTTAATGCCCAATAATGTTCTTCTGTAGGATATCCTTTATTTTTTGCAAAGTTATACATGGGGTATTTCTTATGTAAAGCCAGCATATAGTTGTCCCTATATACCTTTGCAATTATTGCTGCCGCTGCTATAGAACCTACTTTTTCATCCCCTTTTACTACAGGTATTTGCTCAGCAGGATAATCAATGGTAAAATTACCATCAATTAGTAACAGATCTATAGCTTGTCCTAGCCCTTTTACAGCATTTACCATCGCCAACTTGCTAGCATTTAAAATATTTATTTGATCAATTACATTGTTATCTATCACACTTATATTATAAAACAATCCTTGTTCCTTAATCTTATCTGCTAAATCTTCTTTGGCTTGTTCTCCTAATTTTTTAGAATCTTTCAATCCTAAAAGATCAGGTATTTTTGCAAAGGCTACTGCAGCTGCCACCACAGGTCCTGCCAATGGACCACGCCCCACTTCATCTAAACCTATAACTGTTAAGCCTTTTTCCCAGTACTTTTTTTCATAGTTCCAAAGCTGTTCATAGAAAACCCTTTCTTGTATTTCCCTTTTAATTTTATTTGCTAATACTTTTAATCCTTGACGTCCATCAGCTAATAAAAGATCTATTAACTCCTGATTCTTCTCTTGATTATTTACAAATTGCTGAACTTCTTTTATGGTTAAATCTTGAAGCATCTCATCACCCCAATTATATAATTCTAGTTAATTTGAGAAAATCCCTGCTTTTTATAAAAAACATTTAAAGCGCCTACGGCGCTTATAATAAATCTAATGTTATTCTTCCTAATTTACCCTGTCTAAACTCCCTAACCAATACTTCTGCACCTTTCATATAATCTACAGTATTCCCTTGTTTTAGAAAACCTCTTTTTTCTGAGAGAGCTATTAAATATTCTGGGGCAGATGTATTTTCTGGTACTCCATATCGCTTACTTAATAATCCTGGATAATTATCCATTAAAAATTGAATCAAACGATAAGCCATATCTTCAACATTGACTATTTCATCTTTAATTGCTCCCGTTACTGCCAATTTAAAACCTACCATTTCATCATCAAACTTAGGCCATAATACACCTGGAGTATCCATCATTTCTAAATTATTTCCAGTTTTTATCCATTGTTTATTTTTTGTCACACCTGGTTTATCACCTGTTTGAGCAACACTTCTATTAGCCAACTTATTAATCAAAGTTGATTTTCCTACATTGGGAATTCCGAGAATCATCATCCGGGTAGGACGATTTATCCTTCCTTTAAGTAATTGATTTTGATGTTTTTGAGCACCTATTTCTTTAGCTAAAGATAGGACTTTTTTTAGCCCAGTACCTTTAATCAAATCAACTTCTACACATTTAATATTATTCTTTGTAAAATAATTAATCCATAGATTAGTCTTTTCCTTATCTGCCAAATCACATTTAGATAATAAAATTATTCTTGGTTTTTGCCCAACTATTTCATCAATATCAGGATTTCTACTACTTAAAGGTATCCTAGCATCTAAAAGTTCTAATACTAAATCTACTAACTTTAAATTTTCTTTAATCAATCTTTTAGCCTTTACCATATGGCCTGGATACCACTGATATTGCATTTTTCTCACCCCATTATTAATTAAAATATGTAAACTTACTCAATGGCCAATATCTCAAAAATGCCTTTCCTCTAATTTTTTCGATATCAATAAATCCTACTTGCGAATTTCTGCTATCGATACTTTTACTTCTATTGTCACCTAAAACAAAAACTTTATCTTCAGGGACAACTACTGGTCCAAAACCATTATCACTTTTAAAAAGTATATAATCTTCACGTACCTCTTCATCATTTAAAAATAATCTACCATCTATTATTTCCACTTTATCCCCTGGCAAACCAATTACCCTTTTAATAAGAATTCTATTTTCATCATTAGGTAGAGGAAAAACTATTATTTCTCCCCGTTTAGGCTCTCTAAACCTATAAGATATTTTATTAACTAAAACCCTTTGATGATTAGCTAGAGTTGGCTGCATTGAACTACCATCTACAATAAAACTTTCCATAATAAAAGATCTAATAATTAAAGCTAATATTATAGCAATTATTATAGATTTTATCCATTCTTTCAATTCTTTCATTTGCCTCACTCCCAAATATAATAGGCCTTATTTATATATAGAAAAAGGGCTGACGAGAACAGCCCCTTATCTTAATTTTTAATTTCTTTAATTCTTGCTGCTTTACCGGTAAGATTACGTAAGTAATAAAGTTTAGCCCTTCTAACTTTACCGATACGAATAACTTCAATTTTATCAATTCTAGGAGAATGAATTGGGAAAGTTCTTTCCACACCAACGCCATAAGAGATTCTTCTTACAGTAAAAGTTTCTCTTATACCGCTTCCTTTGCGTTTAATTACAACACCTTCAAAAACCTGAATTCTTTCCCTTTGTCCCTCAATAACTTTAACGTGTACCCTGACAGTATCACCAGGTTTAAATTGAGGAATATCGGACTTCATATGTTCTTGTTCCAATTGCTTGATTATTTCCATGTAAATTCCCTCCTTCCATCCTAGATGTTCTTACACTTAATTTTAAGTGCAGAGGACCATCCGTAATACCCATAATATTTTATCATAGTTTAATGATTAATACAAACTTTTCTTTAGTAATTTACATTATTTTTTTCTTGATATTTTTTAAAGAGATCTGGTCTTTTCTTTTTAGTAATTTCTATAGATTTTTCTAAACGCCATTTTTCAATTTCCCCATGATTTCCTGAAAGGAGAACTGGTGGAACCTGCATACCCCGATATTCTTTAGGTCTAGTATAATGGGGATGCTCCAGTAAACCATTTTGAAAAGAATCGTTTTTATGGGATTCTTCCTTACCTATACTTCCAGGTAACAATCTTACTACTGCATCGATTATAACCATCGCTGGTAGTTCTCCTCCAGTAAGTACATAATCCCCTATGGATATCTCTCTAGGTTTAAAATATTCATAAACCCTATAGTCAATTCCTTCATAGTGTCCACAAATAAATATTAAATGTTCTTTCTGAGCTAATTCTTCTGCAATATGTTGAGTAAATTGTTCCCCTTGTGGTGTTAATAAAATTATTTCTGATTCTTGTCTGTAACCAATACATTCAAGGGCGTCAAAGATAGGTTCTGGTTTCATAACCATACCAGCACCACCACCATAAGGGTAATCGTCAACTTTTTTATGCTTGTTTTTACTATAATCCCTGATATTGTGGATTGCTATATGGACTATACCATTTTCCTGAGCCCTTTTTATAATACTTGTATCTAAAGGACCTGAAAACATTTCTGGAAAAATAGATAAAATATCTATTTTCATTCTAATAACCCCTCAATAGGTGTTATAATTATTTTTTTCTTATCGATATCAACAGAAGAAATAACTGATTCTATAGCTGGTATTAAATATTCTTTATTTTCTCCTTTAACTACATAAACATCATTACTACCAGTTGAAAAAACTGAAGTTACAATGCCTAAAAAATTATCACTATCATCATAAACTTCACAATCCATTATATCAAAAATATAATATTCTCCTTCTTCTAATGGAGTTAATTGTTCTTTATTAATTTCTAAATATTTATCTTTAAATTTTAAAATATCATTTATGTTATCAAACCCTTCAAATTTTAATATATATAAATTCTTTTGAGGTCTGCTTCTTTCAATAGTTAATTGATCTTCACCTAAAAATACTTTATTTCCCTTTTTAAATCTAGCTGGAAAGTCTGTTAAAGGATATACTTTTACTTCTCCCCTTACTCCGTGGGTAGATGTAATTTTTCCTACTTTTATTCTCTTATCCATAATTTTTCACCATCTTTTAGATTTTAGGGTTAGAGAAAAACTCTAACCCAAGATATCAAGTACTACATCTAAATTATTTTTGGCTGCAGCGGCATTCACCACAGTGCGAATAGCTTTAGCTATTCTACCGCTCTTACCAATTACTTTTCCCATATCCTCTTGAGCCACTTTAAGCTCTATGATAATAGTTTTATCCCTTTTCTTTTCGGTAACTATTACATCTTCTGGTTTATCCACTAAGGATTTGGCCACTAATTCTACTAGCTCTCTCATTATAAGACCTCCTCTGGTCTATTTTTGTAGAGCACCAGCATTTTTAAGCAATGATTTAACAGTATCAGAAGGCTGAGCTCCTTTTTTTAACCATTCTTGAGCTTTTTCAACATTAACTTTAACTACAGCTGGCTCAGTAAGGGGATTATAATAACCAATTTCCTCAATGAAGCGGCCATCCCTTGGTGAACGGGAGTCAGCTACAACTATTCTATAAAAAGGTCTTTTTTTAGAACCCATTCTTCTTAAACGAATTTTTACTGCCATTTATTTCACCTCCTTTACAAGATCAAAAATTATACTCAATTTCACCATATTTTCTGTATTTAACTAGAAAAATGGAAAAGGTTTTCTTCCTTTTTTCATGCTTTTTTCTAGAGAACTAAATTGTTTCATCATTTTTTGCATTTGTTCAAATTGTTTAAGTAAACGATTGACATCTTGAATCTTAGTACCTGAACCGGCAGCAATCCTCTTTCTTCTACTACCATTGATTATACTGGGATTTGCCCTTTCAGCTTTTGTCATTGAACTAATTATAGCTTCAATTTTTACCAGCTCTTTATTATCAACAGATAATCCCTTTAGTTTTCCTCCACCCATACCAGGGAGCATACCTAAAATTTGATCTAAAGGACCCATCTGTTTTATTTGCTGTAGTTGTTCTACAAAATCATCTAAAGTGAACTGTTGTGTTTGCAGCTTTTTCTGTAAATCCTTTGCCTTTTCTAAGTCTATCGCTGCTTCCGCTTTTTCTATAAGTGTTAAAACATCTCCCATCCCTAAAATCCTTGAGGCCATTCTGTCAGGATGAAAAACATCTAAATCTTCAATTTTTTCTCCAATACCTACAAGTTTTATAGGTTTCCCTGTTACAGCTTTTATGGAAAGGGCTGCACCCCCTCTAGTATCGCCATCTAATTTAGTTAAAATCACACCAGTTATATCTAGTTTTTCATTAAATGATTTTGCTACATTAACAGCATCTTGTCCTGTCATGGCATCTACTACTAACAAAATTTCATCAGGATTGGTAACTTTAACAATTCCCTCTAATTCATCCATCAGTTTTTCATCAATATGCAATCTACCTGCAGTATCAAAAATAACTAAATCATAGCCATTTTTTTTCCCATGTTCTAATCCGAGTTTACAAATATCCACAGGAGAATTTTTATCTCCCATAGTAAAAACTTCCACTCCAAGTTGCTCTCCAAGGACTTGTAATTGTTTAATTGCAGCAGGGCGATATATATCTGCAGCAACTAGTAAAGGCTTTTTATTTTTCTTTTTATACCTCAAAGCCAATTTTGCCGCCATAGTCGTTTTTCCTGCACCTTGCAAACCAACTAACATTACTACACCGGGAGTTTTATTAAATACCAACTCACTTTTGGTACCTCCCATTAGCTCTTGGAGTTCATCTCTAACTATTTTTATAACTTGCTGTCCAGGAGTTAAACTTTGAAGTATCTCTTGCCCAACACTTTTTTCCCTAACCTTATTAATAAAATCCTTTACTACTTGAAAGTTAACATCAGCTTCTAAAAGGGCAATTCTTACTTCTCTCATAGCTTCTTTAATATCTGATTCTGTAAGTTTACCTTTTCCCTTTAGTTTTTTAAAAACATCCTGTAATCTATCAGAAAGGTTTTGAAACATTAAATAATTCACCTCATATTCTCTTTAAGGATTTCTAACAGTTGTTGTATTTGGTTAAAATCCTTTTTTTCTAAAGCTAACTCTATTTTCCTTACAAGTTCATAATTTTCCTTCTTTTGTCTTTGTATCTGGAGAACTTCTTCATAATGTTCTAATAAATTAGCAACTCTTTTTAATGTATCATAAACTGCTTGCCGTGATATTTCTTCTTCTTCGGCTATTTCACCTAAGGATAAATCCTCATGATAATATAATTCAAAAATCCTTTTTTGTTTTGTCGTTAATAATTGACTATATATATCAAATAAATCATTTAAATGAGTGATCTTTTCTAACATATAATCACTCCTGTGTTAAGTTTTTTTCCTTTACATATTCTAATATAAAATTTGTCTATTGTCAAATATTTATTCAAATTTATGATGGAAGTTTTAAAATTTGTTATTGGTAAGTATTCTTAGCATGTTAGTTCTACAAATTACAAATAATAAAATTAAAGGAGGTGAAAATTAATGAAAAAATCACCTAAAGATATCTTTAATTCTCAAAAATTTCAAGAAGAAGTTTCTCAAGAGCTAGGTATCCCAATTAAGAAAAAAGATTCTAACAAGAAGTAAATTCCTATATAAAGTTAAAGCCCTTACATAAGGGCTTTCAGTTTGTAGACAAAGTCATTTTTTAAAGGCTGTAGTAATTAAACATTTTAACAAAGTTTTGCGTCGAGATTTAAGGCTTCTATCTAAAAGAAAGAAGGGTACCGCTCTAATTCGCCATCCATGGCTCAATAGAGCTTTCGGAACGTCCTGTTCCTCACCCCTTCTTCCTTTTATCTAATCAGCTCTTAAATCTATCTCCTCAACTTAATCGTATCTTTGTTTAATTACCACAGCTGATGTTGACTTTGTCTATAGTTTGTCTTCAGTCTGGAAAGCCCTTATGTAAGGCTTTTTTATACAGTTTAAAAACGAAGGGCTTCTTGAAGATATTTTCTACCTCTATATAATCTAGTTTTCACTGAATCTATAGAGCACTGAAGAATATTTGATATCTCTTCATAAGAGAAACCATAATAATCCTTTAACAAAATGGCTTTTTGGGTTAATTTAGGTAATTTCTCAAGCTGCTGAACAAGACTTGCTTGAAGTTCCTTTAATTCTAAATCAACAGAGGGACAACTTAAGTTTTTAATTTTATCACAGACATTATCCCATGATACTAATATTACTTTTTGAGTTTTTTTATAACTATCCCTATAAACATTAAGGATTATTTGATATAACCAAGTAGTAAAATTACTATCTCCTTTGTAATTTTTAATGTATTTAAATACCCTTAAAAAAGCCTCTTGGATTAAATCTTCCGCCTCGTGTATACTTCCTGTTAATCCATAAGCCATTTTCAATGCTATATTCTTATAATTTTCTATTAATTTATTAAATGCTTCCATATCTCCCATTTGACACTGGATAATTAATAAATCCATAAAATCTCCTCCAAACCCTTAATCAAAAAGAGCCTTTACATACTCTTGACCATCAAAGGTTTTTAAATCATCTATTCCCTCTCCTACACCCACAAATTTTATAGGTATTTTAAGTTCACGATTTATTGCAATTACAATACCACCTTTGGCTGTACCATCTAATTTAGTTAATACTACACCAGTAAGATCAGTAGCTTCACTAAAGGCTTTTGCCTGCATCATAGCATTTTGACCAGTAGTTGCATCTAATACCAATAAACTTTCATGGGGTCCATCGGGGATTTCTTTTTTAATAACCCGGTTTATTTTTTTCAATTCTTCCATTAAGTTAATCTTTGAATGTAATCTACCGGCAGTATCACAAATAACATAATCTACTTTACGGGATTTAGCTGCTTGTAAACCGTCGAAAATTACAGCACTAGGATCACTTCCCATTTGATGGCTGATTACATCTACATTATTTCGCTGACCCCAAATTTTTAATTGTTCTATAGCGGCAGCCCTAAAGGTATCGGCAGCTACTAATAGTACTTTATTACCTTGATTTTTTAACATATTTGTCAATTTGCCGATAGTTGTGGTTTTCCCTACACCATTAACACCACATACTAAGATAACAGTTGGAGGAGTAGTAGCTTTAGCTAATTGATTATTTTGGCCAGTGAAATGTGAAGATAATTGTTCTTTAAAGAAGTTTTTTAGATCATTACTATCAGTTATTTTATGTTTTTTACAATATTCCCTCAATTCATCTATTAACTCCATTGTAGTACTTACACCTACATCGGCAGATAGTAAAACTTCTTCTAACTCCTCAAAAAATTCTTCATCTAATTTTGTGAAAGTACTTAATACCTTATCTATTCCTTCCATTATATTATTTCTTGTTTTATTTAATCCTTCTTTTAATCGATTTAAAAATGACATCTCTATCCCACTCTCTTTTCTAAGTTTACTGAAATTTGTTTTGATATTCCGTTTTCTTCCATGGTAATACCATAAAGTATATCTGCACTTTCCATAGTACCCTTTCTATGGGTTACTATTATAAACTGTATTTCTTTAGACATCTCTTTCAAAAAGGCACCAAACCTATCCACATTAGCTTCATCCAATGAAGCCTCTATTTCATCAAGTACGCAAAAAGGAGACGGTTTAGTTTTCAAGATAGCAAATAATAAAGCTATGGCTGTCAAGGCTTTTTCTCCACCGGAAAGTAAAGTCATAGATTGAAGTTTTTTTCCAGGGGGCTGTACAAAAATTTCCACTCCACTTTCTAAAAGGTTTTCTGGGTCAGTTAAACGCAAATAACCCCTTCCACCATTAAAAAGTTTTTGAAAAACTTCATTAAAATATACTTTTATCTTTTCAAAGGATTCCTCAAATTGTGTAGCCATTTGACGATCCATCTCTAAAATTATCTTTTTCAAATCCAATTTCGCCCGGGTTAAGTCATTTTTTTGTTCTTTTAAGAAATCTATCTTTCCTTTAATTTTTTTATATTCTTCAATGGCCCCTAAATTTACTTCACCTAATCCCTTGAGATCTTCCCGTAGAATATTTATTTCTTTAGTAGCTTCTTTTTCATCAACATTAGGATAATTTAATGCCCTAGCTTCTCCTACTGTTAAAAAATACTCACTTAAAAGCTTTTCTGTAAAACCATCTAATTCCAAAAGTATCTTTGATTTTTTTAAATTTAAAGAGTTAAGTTTAGCCAACAAAATTTCTTTACTTTGTTCTAGTTCCTTTAATTTTTCTTCAGTCTGTTGGATTTTTTCATCAACTTCTCTTTTAAGGCCTTGATGATTAACTTGTTGTTCATTAATTTTAATTTTTAATTTCTCTAACTTTAGGTTTTCATTAGATAAATCCTCTATAGATTTTTGCAATATTCCAATTTCCTCAATAGTTGAATTTATATTTTTCTCATTATCCTTAAATTTAATTTCAGTTCTCTTTTTTTCCTCATTTAACATTGTCAATTGTTTTTTAAAAGATTGAAACTCCTGTTCTAAAGAAGCTATAGTTATTTGTTTACTAACAATCTTAGATTTTAAATTTTCATATAGATTGCTCTTTTCTTCAATAAAATCATTGATTTCTTTAATACAATTTGTTATCCTTTCCTTTTCATCTTCTTTAATTTTTTCACCCTTTAAAGTTTGAGAAATTTGTTCTTCTAAACCCTTTAAATCATTTTCAAATAATTTTTTTTCTTGTTGTATTAAATTTATATGCTCTTTAGTAGTTTTAATCTCTTGTTCTATTAATAAAATTTCTTGATATTTATTATTTTTATCCCCTTGTAATATTCCCAAATAATTTTGCAGCTGTTCTAGCTGTTCACAAACTTTTTTATACTCTTCTTCTCCTTTAGTTAAATTATATTGAATTTGGACTAATTCATCTTCTTCTCTTTTTAGTTCTACTTTTAAAGCTTCAATTTCTTGGGCTCTCTGGATTAATCCAAGGGATTTTGTATTATAGTTACCCCCTGTAATAGCACCACCGACATTTAACACATCCCCTTCTAGTGTAACAATTTTGTATTTATAGTTATATTTTTTTGCAACTTTTAATCCTATATCTAAATTTTTGACGATAATTATTCTTCCAAGAAGAAAATCCATTATACCACTGTATTTTTTTTCAAATTGAACTAAATTCGCAGCAACACCAATAATATCTGGATCTTCTATATTTAAAGGGGTCCCTTTAATAATGTTTAAAGGAAGAAAGGTCGCTCTACCTAATTTATTTTTTCTTAAATATTCAATAACTTCTGCTGCAAAGAATTCATCTTTAACAACGATATTTTGCAAGCTACTTCCCAAAGCCACTTCAATGGCAATAGTAAGATGCTCAGGTACTGTCAATAGTTGAGCTATGGATCCTTCTAATGAAGGATGACCTTTAAACTTTTTCAATGTTTCTTTCGGCCCTAAATTATATCCTGCATAGGACATTTCCAAATTTGTTAGAGCTGTAATTTTTGTTTTAAGTTCATTAACCTTCCCCTTTTGCTTATCTAATTTATCTTTTTCAACTTCAATATTATTTTTAATTTCTGAAATTTTATTGAGTAGATCTCCTTTTATGGTGTTTTGGTCATCAATTAAAACATTTATTTCCTCTAATTCCCGTTGTTTACTATGTAGCTTATCACTTAGTTGATTACTTTTTTCTTGGAAACTAATAAGCTCCCTTTCTTTTCTACCACATTCATTGATTAGTTTTCCTTTATTACTCTCTAAATTCTTTAATTCATTTTTTATTGTTGCAGTAGCATTTAATATTTCTATGATTTCTTCTTTATATTTTTCTAATCCTTCTTTAAGTTGATCTATTTCTTTTCTTAATTTTTCCGACTTTTCCTCATCTTCAATGATCAAATTTTTATTATTTTTTAATTCTTGTTGATTAATTTTTAATTTATTATCCAGCTCCTTAATTTTTAAATTTACTTGTCGAAGATATTCTTCTAGCTCTAAATTTTCAAACTTTAAATTTTCTACTCTCTTTTTACCATCGGATAATTGCCGCTTATTTAACTCTAAATTGTATTTTAAGCCTTCTAAATCCTTAATCACTTGTAATTCTTGGTCCCTTAAACTATTTAATTGAAATTCAATATCTTTAATTTTTTTTATCAGTTCTTCTTTATTTGAATTAGTTACTTGTATAGCCTTTTCTACTTCTTCTTTTAAAAGCCTTTTTTCCTCAATTTGTTTATCTGTTTCTTTATAATTTTTTTCAAGATTATTGATTTTTTCTAATACTAAAGCTACTTCTAACCCCTTTAGTTTTTCTTTAATATTTTTGTATTTCTCTGCCTTTGTAGCCTCTTCTTGTATTTGGGGTAAATCTTGTTCTAAATTATATAAAATATCGTCAACACGGACTAAATTTTGTTCAGTTTCCTCTAGTTTCTTTAAACTTTCTTTCTTCTTATTTTTGTATTTTACAATCCCTGCCGCTTCTTCAAAAATTATTCTTTTTTCTTCTGGACGGCTATTGAGAATATCTTCTACTTGCCCTTGACTGATTATTGAATAAGCTTCTTTACCTACACCGGTATCCATGAATAACTCATGAATATCCTTTAACCTACAAGGTGTCTTATTTATGTAATATTCACTTTCCCCATCTCGAAAAATTCTTCTAATAATATTTACTTCAGAATAATCAATGGCTAATTTCCCTTGAGAGTTATCAAAAACCAAAGATACTTCTGCATAATTTTTCTGTTTTCTACCTTCAGAACCGGCGAAAATTACATCTTCCATTTTTGATCCCCTCAGTGCCTTAGCACTTTGTTCCCCTAAAACCCATCTTATAGCATCGATAATGTTACTTTTACCACTACCATTAGGGCCAACAATAGCAGTTATCCCAGGATTTATCAAAAATTCTGTTTTATTTGCAAAGGATTTAAATCCATTTAATTCAATTTTTTTCAAATACATTATATCCCCTCCTGCCCACTATTTTAACACCTAATAGAAAAAAGATAAACTAAAATTTTTTAGCGGAGCTTATCTCCGCCAAAAAATTTTTCTAATGCTTTCTGGGCAGCACTTTGTTCCGATAACTTTTTACTCTTTCCGATACCAGTGCCAATTAACTTGCCGTTTAAATATACAGAAGTGGTAAATTCTTTATCATGATCTGGACCTGTTTCTTTTATAACTTTATAAGTCAATTTATTTACGCCATTTTTCTGGATATACTCTTGTAGTTGAGTTTTATAGTCTGTTTCACCTTTAATGAAAGCTTCGTTGATTTCTTCATGTAGTATATCCACAACAATGTCGTAACATTTTTCAAAGCCAACTTCTAAATACAATGCTCCAACAAAAGCTTCAAATACATCGGCTAGAATAGAAGCTTTATTACGCCCTCCAGTTTTCTCTTCCCCTTTACCTAACAATAGATAATTTCCAAAATTAAGGCGTTTAGCGGCTTTAACAAGGGATTGTTCGCAAACAATTTGAGCTCTAAGTCTAGTCATTTCCCCTTCAGTTATTTCTGTAGTAAAATCAAATAAATATTTACTAATTATTAACTCTAGGACAGCATCCCCTAAAAATTCTAAACGTTCATTATGTCCCTTTAATCCTAAATTATTTTCAAAGGCATAGGAAGTATGGGTAAAAGCTTTAATAAATGTATCTGTATTAACTATATAAACATTGTATTTTCTCAATAACCTTTGTAATTCTTTCATTTCGCCACTCCCTTATTTTATAACGTATTGTAAAACTTTTTTTATATAAAAGTAGCTTAAACAACCTTTATTTATAGCTTTTTACAAAAAACAACTTGCCACCCCCTTAATCTTCGTTCATAATTGAGGTACACACACCAAATAAACAAAGAAAGAAAGGAGTGACAAGTTGTTACCTCAATTTATAACATATTGTTTAGAAATAATCAAGCAGCAAAATGAAATTATCTGTACTTTAATTACTTTGCTTATTAAAAAGAATGTGTTTAATAAACCTTCAAAGGAACCAGTTAATAAACCATATAGGAAACTTCAGGTGGATGAGCTCCCTGTAGTTGAGAAGT
>NZ_FOIF01000040.1 GCF_900111575.1 Anaerobranca gottschalkii DSM 13577
TGGCAGTGCTGGGTAGCCAAGTTTGGACGGGATAAGCGCTGAAAGCATCTAAGCGCGAAACCCACCTCAAGATAAGACTTCCCATTCCGTTAAGGAAGTAAGACCCCAGGAAGAATACCTGGTAGATAGGCTAGGAGTGTAAGGGCAGTAATGTCTTAAGCGGACTAGTACTAATCGGTCGAGGACTTGACCAAAAGCTCACTTTTAAGTTTTGTGTGTTTTGTTAATCTAGTGACAATAGCGAGGAGGATACACCGGTTCCCATTCCGAACACCAGAGTTAAGCTCCTCAGCGCCGATGGTACTTGGGGTTACCCCCTGGGAGAGTAGGTCATCGCTAGGTAAGATAAGAACCACTTCAATCAACATGAAGTGGTTCTTTTGTATTATTCTTATTCTTTGTCTTTAAAAAAGAGGAATTAGCTTATTTGTGTGGAATAATATTACAATAATAATTTTTTGAGGAGATGTTTATGGTAGCCAGTTTATATTCTATAAAAGTGAATTGTCTAAATTGTAATAATCAATTTGATACATTAAAACCCAGGTCTAAGTTTTGTATAGTATTAAATAAAGATACGGATTTTTGTAATCACTATAAAGATTATATAAATCCTTACTTTTATGAAGTATATGTTTGTCCCCAGTGTGGATTTGCTTTTACTGAAAGTTTTACCGAAAAGTTAAAAGAAGATGTTAAAAGGGAGTTTTATGAAAAAGTAGCTTCTAAATGGTATAAGAGGTACCAATATTCCTTTGCCAGAAGTTTAGGGACAGCTATAGAAGCTTATAAATTAGCTTTATTAACGGCAAATATAGTAAAGGAAAAAGATTGGGTTATAGCTGGTTTAGCTTTAAGATTAGGTTGGTTTTATCGATATAGAAAAAATCTAGAAGATGAGATCAAATTTTTAACTATTGCCAGAGATTATTATTTAAAAGCATATAATGAAGATGGGCTACGGGGTTATGAAAATCCTGAAATTACAGTTTTATACCTTATAGGTGAACTGAGTGCAAGGATTGGCGATAATCAAACTGCCTTAAAGTTTTTAGCTAAGGTAACGGAACATGAGTCAAGGGAATTTCATAAGGCAATAGTTAATCAAGCAAGGGATAGATGGTACTCAATAAAAGAACTTAAAAGGGCAAAATAAAGGGAATTTTTCACTTTATTTTGCTTTATTTATTTTTACGGTATATAATTTTATTATGAAAAAAATATTAATTAGTAGTTGTCTATTAGGTGCTTGTACTAAGTATGATGGAGGGCATAATAGAAATGAACAAATTTTAAAAAAACTAGTAAATATTGAGGTTTTCAGTTTATGCCCTGAAGTTTTAGGGGGGCTTCCTACTCCTAGACCACCTGCTGAGATAATTGGGGGTGATGGATTTTCTGTCTTAAAAGGAAATTGTAAGGTGGTTAATAACTTAGGGGAAGACGTAACGGAAAACTTTATTAAAGGAGCAAAAGAAACCTTGAGAATATGTTTAGATAAAGATTGCCAAATAGCAATTCTAAAAGGCAATAGCCCTTCTTGCAGTAACAAGTTTATTTATGATGGTACGTTTCAAGGGAATAAAGTATTAGGTTTAGGGGTAACTGCTGCTTTATTAGTAGAAAATAACATCAAAGTTTTTTCAGAGGAGGATGATTTAAGTGGATTATTCTAAAGAAATTAAGGAAAGGGTAGAGTTTATTAGAGATTATGTACATAAAGCTGGAGGGAAAGGTGTAGTATTGGGAGTAAGTGGAGGTAAAGATAGTGCTGTAGTAGCTGCTTTAGCCAAAAAAGCTTTTCCCCAAACATCCTTTGGAGTAATTATGCCTTGTCATAGCTTACAAAAAGATATCGAACACGGGAAATTATTATGTGAATCGATAGGATTAGAATATACCATTGTCGACTTAACAGAAGCCTATGAAACTTTATTAAAAAATATCCCTGTTGGTATTACTGATATTTCTAAAGCCAATATTAAACCTAGGTTAAGGATGACTACACTATACGCTATTGCTCAATCCCAAAATGCTTTAGTTTTAGGTACAGGAAATAGAACTGAAATAACTTTAGGTTATTTTACAAAACATGGAGATGGAGCTTGTGATATAAATCCCATTTCAGATTTAACAGTGGGGCAAGTCTTTGATATGGCTAGAGAATTAAATATTCCTAAAGAAATTATTGAAAAACCACCATCTGCTGGTCTTTGGGAAGGTCAGACAGATGAAGGGGAATTGGGACTAAAATATGCCGATGTGGATAATTATCTGTTAACAGGACAAGGTTCTCAAGAGTTAATAGAAAGGGTTAAGTATTTAAATAGAGTTACTGAACATAAAAGAAAGGGATACGCTCAATTTAGAGATTATAGAACATTATAAAGTCCTTCAATTTTTCTCTCCTTTATGCTAAAATATTAACAGGTTTTTTGAAAGGAGAGAGTTTAATATGGCTGGTCATTCCAAATGGGCTAATATAAAACATAGAAAAAGTAGAGTTGATGCTCAAAGGGGAAAAATTTTTACGAAAATTGCCAAAGAAATTATGGTAGCTGTAAAGCAAGGAGGGCCTGACCCTGATGGAAACTTTAAACTAAGATTGGCTATCCAAAAAGCTCGTCTAAATAATATGCCTAATGATAATATTCAAAGGGCAATACAAAGGGGTCTAGGTGATCTCGATGGATCAAATTACGAAGAAATTATATATGAAGGTTATGGTCCTGGAGGTGCTGCTTTATTATTAGAAATCCTCACTGATAACCGGAATAGGACAGCTCCAGAAATCCGCCATATATTAAGTAAACATGGTGGAAGTTTAGGGGAATCTGGTTGTGTTGCTTGGATGTTCCAAAGACGAGGTTTACTAGTAATAGAGAAGACAAATGAAATAGATGAAGATGAATTTATTTTAGCGGCATTAGATGCTGGAGCTTTAGACGTAAAGGTAGAAGAAGATAGTTTAGAGGTTATAACTGAACCTAGTACTTTTGAAGAAGTGAAACAAGCCTTAAACAACTTAGGTTATACCTTTGTTGTAGAAGAAGTGACAATGATTCCTCAAACTACCATTTCATTAGAAGGAAATGAAAAGGAAACTATGGAGAAACTAATAGAAATCCTAGAAGACCATAATGATATCCAAAATGTTTATACTAACTATGAAAGATAAATTTATAGATTAGATGTATAAATTGACACCCTGCGGGTATAATACCCGACAGGGTGATTTATATGTCGAGAAAAGATTATAATATAAGGATTAAAAAACTTAAAAGGTTACGTAGATTATACTGGTTAGTTGGAGTACTATCAAGTGCTTTAACTTTAGCAATTATGGTTTTCTTTTTATTGATATTTTTAAACAATAATTCCACTAAACCTACAGCCCAAGAACCTGAAACTGTTACATCTATCACTGAAAATACTTTAGTCATTGTAGAAGAAATATGTACTTTTTGTCTTAGTAAAAATGAAAATCAGCAGTTAATTTCCCAAATAAAATCCCAAGGTTCAATGACACAACCTGCTTTAAAATTTTACCTAAAAGGTTTAGGATATGATGAAGATGTTATTAAAATATTTTCATCAGATAAAGTTTTAATAACATTATCAAAGGAAAAATGTGAGGTTTGTCTTGATGAAAGTATTTACATGGTTATAAGTGATACTGAGGGAATCCTTTTTTATAAAGGAAATCCATTAATTGCTGAAAAGTTACCTGAAAGTATTAATGAAAAAGTAATAATTATGGATCCTAGTATGGAAAAGAAATTAAAAGAAGGTATAAGATTAGAAGATTATAACTTATATATGGGAATTTTCCGTGGCACAGTGTTAGGGGTATATGCTAACAAACCTAGTGAAATAAAACCACCATTGTTTATTTTCCCTAATTTAGTTGTTAAAGCAGATTTAATTTATCTGTTAAATGAAGAACCGCCTTTTAATACAATGGAAAAAATGTTAGATTTAATTGAGTCCTATACCCGATAGTAAAATAGGGAGATTGCTTTTGTTTACAAACTAAGGGAGATTTATCTTAAAAAAGGGATAAATCTCCCTTTTTTCTTGCGGGAAACATAAGTTTGGTATAGAATAAATGGAGAGGTGATTTAAATGAGAATAATGGGGATCGACCCTGGTTTAGCTATAGTTGGTTTTGGAATTATCGATATAGATGGTAGAAAAGTTAAAGTAGTAGATTATGGTACGGTACAAACTGACAGTTCCTTAAGTTATACCGATAGATTACTTTGTGTAGGGAATTCACTGGAAAAAATATTAAAAATTTATCAGCCCGATGCTGTAGCAATAGAAGAATTGTTTTTTAATAAGAACTCGAAAACAGCCTTTGCCATCAGTCAAGTTAGGGGAGTTATTATTTACACTGTATTAAAAAAGAAAATTCCCCTTTTTGAATATACTCCTTTACAAGTTAAGCAAGGAGTTGTAGGATATGGAAGGGCTACTAAAAATCAAGTACAGTTAATGGTTAAAACCCTCTTAAACTTAAAGGAGATTCCCAAACCCGATGATGCTGCAGACGGATTGGCCGTTGCTTTATGCCATAAGAATTTTTTAAACTTAAACAGTATAACTTTACAGGGAGTGATTAAATGATAGCCTTTGTTCGAGGTACTTTATTAGAAATAGAAGGAGATAGTGTTGTTATAGATTGTGGAGGGTTGGGGTACCGAATATATACCCCTACAACGACAATAAGTCAACAAATAGGGGATGAATTATTATTACATACCTATCAATTAGTTAGGGAAGATGATATCTCTTTATATGGTTTTGTAGATAAACAACAACTTAATATATTTAAAAAATGTATTTCTGTTTCAGGAATTGGTCCTAAAAGTGCTTTAGGTATTTTAAATGGACTTAAAATTGACCAAATTTATCATGGTATTCACAGAGAAGATTATAGCATTTTTACTAAAATATCCGGTATTGGTAAAAAGACAGCCCAACGTTTAGTATTAGAATTAAAGGATAAAATTAAAATTGAATTAGAAAATCTTCAAAACCTAGAAACTATAAAAAATGTAGGAGATGATAATAAATTCAACAACCTGCTATTAGATCAAGTAATAGATGCATTACTAAGTTTAGGATATAAACGAAAAGAAGTAGAAGATTCCGTAAAAAGGGTAATCACTTCAGGAGAAAGGGATATTAGTGTTATAATTAAAGAAGTACTTAAAGAAAAAGGTTTAGGGAGGTAAAGAATTTGGAAGGAAGGATTGTTTCAGCCAATATCCAACGGGAAGATATAGATAATAATACAGAACTATCCCTAAGACCTAAAGGATTAGCAGAATATATAGGTCAAAACAAAGTTAAGGAAAATTTAGCTATATTTATTCAAGCAGCTAAGGCTAGGAAAGAAGCTTTAGATCATGTTTTGCTGTACGGTCCCCCTGGTTTAGGGAAAACCACATTGGCTAATATCATTGCAAATGAAATGGGAGCAGGATTTAAGGTTACTTCAGGGCCAACCATTGAAAGGGCAGGGGATTTAGCGGCAATTCTCTCTAGTTTACAGCCCTATGATATACTCTTTATCGATGAAATTCATCGCTTAAATAGGGCAGTAGAAGAGGTGTTATACCCTGCCATGGAAGATTTTGCCTTAGATATTATGTTAGGTAAAGGGCCAGGAGCCCAATCAGTTAGAATTGAAATACCACCTTTTACTTTAGTGGGAGCAACTACTAGGGCAGGATCTTTATCATCTCCTTTAAGGGATAGATTTGGAGTAGTAAGTAAATTAGAATTTTATGATGAAGAACAGCTCAAGGAAATTGTGTTAAGGGCTAGTAAAATTTTAGGTGTACAAATCACCGATGATGGGGCTGGGGAAATAGCAAGGCGTTCAAGGGGAACCCCAAGAATAGCTAATAGAATCTTAAAAAGAGTTCGGGATTTTGCTCAAGTTAAAGGAGAAGGTGTTATTGATCTTAAAACAGCAAAGGAAGGCTTGAATTTATTGGAGATTGATGAATTAGGCCTTGATAAAACCGATAGAATTATTATTGATACTATTATCGAATGTTTTGGAGGAGGACCTGTAGGGGTAGAAAGTTTAGCTGCTACTATTAGTGAGGAAGTTAATACTATAGAAGACGTTTACGAACCTTTTTTACTTCAAATAGGTTTGATTAGTCGAACTCCAAGGGGTAGAATAGTAACAGCAAAAGGATATCAACACTTAGGGAAACTCCATAAATATAAACTTGAGGGTGGTGCCGATGAATAGTGGGAAATACCTTATCATTATAGGTGGTATAATTTTATTGTTAGGTATTTACCTTTATTTTGGGGGAAAACTTCCGCCTTTATTTAGATTGCCAGGAGATATTGTTTATAAAGGGGAAAACACTACTATTTTTATTCCAATAACAACTATGATTATAATTTCTTTGATATTAAATTTAATTCTAAAGATATTCAAATAATTTTATCCTATATATTATTAAGTAAAATTTTATGCAGGATTAAAGGAAATTATGTCGAATTTATTGAAGGATAGATGAAATACAGCAATAGAAAGAGGTAATATTATGGAATTAAAGGATTTTGATTTCTATTTACCAGAACATTTGATAGCACAACAGCCAACTAAAAAGCGGGATGAGTCCCGCCTGTTAGTCCTTTATAAAAAAGAGAAAAAAATAGAACACAAAAAATTTTTTCAGTGTATAGACTATTTAAATCCAGAAGATTTATTGATTTTTAATGATACAAAAGTATTACCGGCGAGACTGTTTGGGCAAAAAGAATCAGGAGCAAAGGTTGAAGTAATGCTATTAAATGAAGTGGGTCAAGGTAAATGGGAATGCTTAGCAAAGCCAGGGAAAAAGCTAAAGGTTGGGAGTAAAGTGGTGTTTCCCCTTGGTTTAGAAGGGGTAGTTGAAGGTGATACGGATTTTGGAGGGAAAAGAATCCAGTTTAATAAACATAGTGGAGAGTTTCTAGAAACTATTGATAAAATTGGGGAATTACCTTTACCACCATATATAAAGGAAAAACCAGAAGATTATAACCGTTATCAAACGGTTTATGCAAAAAAAGAGGGCGCTGTTGCTGCACCTACTGCAGGTCTTCACTTCACTGAAGAGCTTTTGAATAAAATTAGGGAAAAAGGAATACAAACGGCCTTTGTCACTTTACATGTAGGATTGGGAACTTTCCGACCTGTTCAAGTTGATAATATTTTAGAACACAAAATGCATAGTGAATTTTATTCACTCCCTCAGGAAACAGTTGAGGCCATAGAAAGATGTAAAAAAAATAATGGTAGAGTTATAGCAGTTGGTACAACAGTTGTAAGAACCTTAGAAACTGTAGGGAGTACTGAAGAAAAACTTAAAGCCAAGTCTGGGTGGACTGATATCTTTATCTATCCGGGATATAATTTTAAAGTAGTAGATGGATTGTTTACTAATTTTCATCTACCAAAAAGTACTTTAATTATGTTAGTCAGTGCTTTTGCGGGTAGAGAGACTACTTTATGGGCTTATGAACAAGCAGTGAAGGAAGGATATAGATTTTTTAGCTTTGGAGATAGTATGCTAATCATTTAATAGGAGGCGTTATAAGTGGCAGTAAAATATACATTATTAAAACAATGTCCAGATACAGGAGCTAGAGCAGGAATTCTTCATACACCCCATGGAGATATTGAAACACCTATATTTATGCCAGTAGGAACTTTAGCAACAGTAAAGACTATGGAACCTAAAGATTTAAAAGAAATAGGTGCTCAAATTATTTTAAGCAATACATACCATTTATACTTAAGACCTGGGCATCAATTAGTAGAAAAAGCCGGTGGTCTCCATAAATTTATGAACTGGGATAGACCTATCCTTACTGATAGTGGAGGTTTTCAGGTATTTAGCTTAGGGGATTTAAGGAAAATATCTGAAGAAGGGGTGGAATTTAGATCCCATCTAGACGGTTCTAAACATTTTTTTACCCCTGAAAAAGTAATGGAAATCCAAAATGCCTTAGGTTCTGATATAATTATGGCCTTTGATGAGTGTATACCTTACCCTGCTACCTATGAATATGCAAAGAATTCTTTGGAGAGAACTACAAGATGGCTAAAACGCTGTATCGCAGCCCATAAAAATCCCCACAGTCAAGCTTTATTTGGGATTATTCAAGGTGGGATGTATTTAGACTTAAGGACTCAAAGTGCTGAAGAAATATTAGCCCTTGATTTACCTGGCTATGCTGTAGGGGGGTTAAGTGTAGGAGAACCTAAAGAAGAGATGTATAAAGTTTTAGAACACACAGTACCTATGATGCCTAAGGATAAGCCCCGTTATTTAATGGGAGTAGGTTCTGACGATGCACTTCTTGAAGGGGTATATAGGGGTATAGATATGTTTGACTGTGTTTTACCAACTAGAATTGCTAGAAATGGTACTGCTATGACTAGCCATGGACGGGTAGTAGTGAGAAATGCAGCGTACAGTGAAGATTTTACTCCATTAGATCATAATTGTGATTGTTATGTTTGTCAAAACTTTACTAGGGCATATATCAGACATTTAGTAAAATGTAATGAAATTTTAGGATTAAAGTTAATTTCTTATCATAATCTCTACTATTTGTTAGATTTTATGAGGAAAATCCGTCAAAGTATTTTAGATGGAACCTTTCCTCAGTATTATAAAGAAAAAATAAAACTTATAAATGAAGGGAGAGAAAAACAATGCAAGGATTATTAGAAACATTAATAGGCTTTTCTCCATTAATCTTAGTCTTTGTGTTTTTCTGGTTTTTCTTAATTAGACCACAGAAAAAACAACAAGAACAACGACAAAAGATGTTAAATGAATTAAAAAAAGGTGATAAGATTATCACCATTGGTGGTATTTATGGGACAATTACAGAAATCAATGATAATAAGATAACAATTAGAATAGCAGATAAAGTTGAAGTTAAAGCAGAAAAATATGCAGTAGATAAAGTTCTTTAAGCATATTTCCCCTCTTTTATCATAAGTTTTATTAGATAAAAAAGAGGGGTGTTAAAAATGGCGAAATTTCGTAGATCGCGAAAAAAGAAAAACTATAAACCAGAAGGGAATGCTGGTATTAAAAGCTATCTTTTTGGTGTCGGTACCAGTATCTTAGTGACCTTTGTGTTGCTACTTGTATGGGCTTTAGTCTTATCAGTATCAACAATACCAGAAAGTAGTGGTGAGATTTTTGGTATATTTACTATAATTCTCAGTGTTTTTTCTGGTGGTTTTGTTTGTGCTATGAAACAGGGGAAAAATGGTTGGCTAAGTGGTGGTATTGTAGGCCTTATCTACTTTTTTGTAGTAATAATTATTATATCTAGCATTCCTTCCTTAAGTTTATCTTTATTTTCTTTAGTAAATCTCCTTCTTTCCTTTATAATAGGGGGAATAGGAGGAACCTTAGCTCTAAATTTGTAAAATTAGTAATAATTTCATGAAAAAAATGAAATAATAATTCTTTAATGGTGTTATAATAAAAATGCAAGATAAAAAAATCTTGCAAAGGAGGATTTTATGGCTAAAAGAAAGCACCTTATACCTGAAGCATCCAGTGTAATGGAACGTTTCAAGTATGAAACAGCAGAAGAGCTAGGTTTAGCCGATAAAGTCCGTAAAGTTGGTTGGAAAAACATGACATCTCGGGAATGTGGAATGGTTGGTGGCATGATGGTTAAAAAAATGATTGCTGCCATGGAAAAATTAAATGAAGAGAGATAGTCATGGAACCAGAAAAGAGGCTCATTTGAGCCTCTTTAAATTTTACCTATTTTAGTTGTTTCTTTAAATAAGGAGATATGTCGAGTATCATTGATACTATCATTTTTTATATGCATTTTATACCATAGGGCTAAAATATATATTGTCCAGAGTTTTCGACCGTAATCAGCTTTACCCTTTTGATGAATCTTAAATAATCTTTCAATATAATCAAGATTTATATATTTCCCAATACCACTAAGTTTAATAGTTTTTAATACTTCTTGCCCTTGTTTATCCCTTAAAAATTTAGCTATTGGAACAGGGAAACCTAACTTTTTCCTATTAACAATAAAATCTGGGACTATATCAGCTAAAGCTTCCCTTAAAATAGCTTTAGTTTGTGTTGGAGTTATGGAATATTCAGTGGGAATTTGACTGGCAACTTTAAAAACTTCAATATCTAAAAATGGAACCCTTAACTCTAAAGAATTTGCCATAGACATTTTGTCACCCTTTGTTAATATATCTCCTGGTAACCAAGTATAAATATCAATTATTTGCATCTGTTTTACAGGGTCTAAGTCTTTATAATCTTCATAAATATCTTTAACTAATTCAAAGGGGCCTTTATATGCTAAGTTTTTATTTACTAAAATATCTTTTACTTCATCGGTAAAGATTTTAGCATTTCCTAAAAATCTATGGGTTAAAGGAGTTGTTCCCCTTAACAAATAATTTTTACCATAAAAGTTAGGAAGGGGTTTAATTATTTTATTTAAGCCCTTTTTTAAACTATCAGGTAAAATTTCAAATCTTTTTAATGCTAAAGGTTCTTGGTAAATTCCATAACCAGCAAATAGCTCATCAGCACCTTCACCGGATAACACAACTTTTACTTTAGTAGATGCTAATTTAGAGACTAAGTAAAGGGCAATAGCAGAAGGATCAGCTACTGGTTCATCAATAAAGTGAATGAAATCAGGAATACTATTAAAATATTCTTCTTCTTTAATTACCCATTTATGGTGGATAGAATTTAAAAATTCAGCTGTTTGGGAAGAATAGATACACTCATTATTAGGTCCTTCAAAGCCTACAGAAAATGTATTAATCCGTCTAAATTTGCTCATTAAGCAAGCAATAGCGGTAGAATCAATACCTGATGATAAAAAACAACCTATTGGAACATCGCTTTGCATATGAACAGAAACAGAATCCAATAAAATTTCCTTAATTTCTTCTTTATATTCCTCTTTAGGTTTATCAACAGGATTAAATTGGGGTTTCCAGTATCTTTCAATTTTAACACCCTTTTTATTAATGATCATTAAATGACCAGGTAGAAGTTTTAAAATATTTTTGACCATTGTTTTTTCAAAGGGAACATATTGATAAGTTAAGTAATATGCTAAACTTTCCCCATCTAGCTCCCGAGAAGGAATAATGTCTAAGAGACTCTTTAATTCAGAAGAACAAGCAAATTTTTCTTCATCTACATAGTAATACAATGGTTTAATACCAAAGAAGTCCCTACCAACCAAAAACTCTTCTTTACTGCTATCATATAATATAAAGGCGAACATTCCCCTTAAGTGATGTACTAAATCTTTACCATATTCTTCATACAAGTGAATAATTGTCTCTGCATCCCCTTTTGTAGAAAAAACATGACCTTTTTTTATCAGTTTTTGTCTTAACTCTTTAAAGTTATAGATTTCTCCGTTACACAATAACTTTATTTTACCATTTTCGCTATATAAAGGTTGGTTAGCACCTTCAATATCGATAATTGACAAACGACGAAAACCTAAAGCAACCCCCTTATCTACATAAAAGCCATCACTATCTGGTCCACGATGAATCATTTTTTCTGCCATTTTCCTAATTAGATTATTTATATCGCCTGTTTGTTGATTAAAATAATATAATCCGTTTATGCCACACATTTTATTTCCCCCTTAAATTTAACTAGTCAATTTTATTCTTAAATTGTCCTTAAAATGAATTATTGCCCAAAATCTTTAAATAATAAGTTACCTAATAAACTTTTTTCATCACTTTAGTTTATTCATTAAATAAGAAAAAGCCACTATAACTTCATATATTCCCAATAAAAAGTTTAGGGAATAAGTCTAGCTGTCAGTGGGAATGATAAGAAGATATAGTGGGTAATATTAAAATATAAAGATCCCTATAACACCGAAACCAATTAACAACAGTACAGGGTGTTTTTTTGTAAAATGAAATATTAAAAATGCTCCTAAACAGATGGCCAAATTGTAAAATTGTAGAATTTCTACTCCAGTAGCCATTTTATAGGTTGCATATCCAATAAGGGCAATAACACCTGATACAATTCCCTTTAAAGCACCCTTTATTTGTGGTAGATGCTTAGTTTTATTGATAATATAGGCTAAAATAACCATAGCGATAAATGATGGTGTGACAACTCCTAAAGTAGCCACTATCGAACCTAAAACTCCAGCTGTTTTATAACCAATATAAGTTGCGGAGTTAATGGCAATAGGGCCTGGGGTCATTTCAGCCACTGCAATAATATCTAAAAACTCATTAGTTGTCAACCATCCTTGTATACCAATTATCTCCTTTTGAATTAAGGGAATCATGGCATATCCCCCACCGAAACTAATAATTCCAATTTTAAAAAAGGATAAGAAAATCTCTAATAACAGCACAGTTACTCACCCCTTACTTTTACAATATTTTTACTTAAAAATATTCCGCCGTAAAGGGCAGAGAATAAAATAATAAAAGCGGGATGAGTGGAAAAAAATATAAGGGATAAAGCTGAAAGGAAAAATAAAAACCAACTATGAATACCCTCTAACTTTTTAAACATATTAATTGTCACAGAAATTAATAATCCTACAACAGCTGGTCGTATACCAGCAAAAAATCCTTGCCCTACTGGATGGTAAACTACAAATTGTAAAAGGGTAGCAATGGCTAAGATAATTAAAAAAGAAGGTGTAACAACTCCTAAGGTTGCTGCAATACTCCCAGGTATTCCATGAATTTTATAACCTAAATAAATTGCAGTATTAATTGCAACGGCCCCTGGACCTGATTGACTAACACCTAAAACTTCTAAAAACTCTTTTTCATCCACCCAACCTCGGTGTTCAACTACCTCCCTTTGAATAACGGGGAGCATGGCATATCCTCCGCCAAAAGTAAAAGAACCTACTTTAAAAAAAGAAAAAAATAGTTGAAAAAGCAATTTTAGTCAACCCCTCACAAATTTAACCTTAAACTTTCTTATTCTATTTTATCTATTAATAAGTGAAACTTCAATTAAAAAAATATTAAATATAGTTAATAGTTAATTGCCTAACAAACCAATATTGTGGTATAATTAGGAATGTTGAAGGAGGATGAGACTGATGAAACATATTATAACAATTAACAAAGTTATAGAAAGAGTAGAAATTGGATGCGGAGAGTGTCAAACTTCTTGTCAATCAGCGTGTAAAACTAGCTGTACTGTAGGTAATCAAGTATGCGAAAAAGTAGCCAATTAGGCTGCTTTCTTTCTTTAAGATAAAATATAATATTAGGAGTTGAAAGGAATTGAAGCTACAAAATTATTATAAGTTTAGTAGAAAAGGTATTAACATTTTAATAGATATACCTTCTGGAGCTGTTCATGTAATAGATAAAATAACCGATGAAATCATAAATCAGTTAGAAAAAGGGGTAAAAGCCGAAGAATTAGTAAATGTTTTAAAAGATTATCCTCAACATGAAGTGAAGGGAGCTTTAAAGGAATTACAAGAATTAGTGGAGAAAAATTGTTTATTTACTGAGGATAAAGGAGTAGAAATAACTAAACCCAATGCTAATATAGTCAAAGCCCTATGCTTACATGTTGCCCACGATTGTAACATGAGGTGTAAATATTGTTTTGCTTCCAGTGGTCATTTTGGGGGACAAAGGACTTTGATGGATATAGAAATAGCCAAAAAAGCAGTGGACTTTATTTTGGAAAAATCTGGTCCTAGAAAAAATTGTGAGATTGACTTTTTCGGTGGAGAGCCATTGATGAATTTTCCCCTAATCAAAGAGGTGATTACTTATGCTAGGGAGAGGGAAAAGGAGTATAATAAACATATTAGATTTACATTAACTACCAATGGGTTGGCCCTCACTAAAGAAGTTCAGGATTTTGTTAATGAACATGGACTTAGTACTGTATTAAGTTTAGATGGTAGAAAAGAAGTCAATGACAATATGAGAAAAACTGTTCAAGGAGAAGGAACTTACGAACATATCATAGAGAAGTATAGAGAATTTATCCAAAGTAGAAATAATAGAAATTATTATGTTAGGGGAACATATACCGCTGAGAATCTTGATTTTGCCGAAGATGTTAAACACATTGTTGATCAAGGTTTTTCAGAAGTTTCCGTAGAGCCGGTGGTAGTTACTGAGGATAAAGGATATGCTTTGACCTTCCAACATTTAGATAAATTGAAGGAAGAATATTGGAAGTTGACAGATATCTATTTAGAGTACTATGAAAAGGGGAAACCTTTCAATTTTTTCCATTTTAATATTAACATTGATGGTGGACCTTGTGCCGCCAAAAGGGTAAGTGGCTGTGGAGCTGGAGTGGAATATTTAGCTATAGATCCCCAAGGGGATATTTATCCTTGTCATCAGTTTGTAGGTAATAAAGAGTTTATCATGGGGAATTTAAATACCATCTTTACCGGAGATAAGATTAAAGAAACCTTCCTTCAAAGTTCACTCTTTGAAAAAGAAGATTGCAAACAATGTTGGGCCCGTTATTACTGCGGTGGTGGTTGCCACGCCAATGCCTATTTATATAACAAAGATCTAAAGAAACCTTACAAACTAGGTTGTGAGTTACAAAAAATAAGAACAGAATGTAGTTTATATATTGAAGCAGTTAAAGCGATAAATAAAATCTTGAAATAATTGGATATCCGGAGTATAATATAAATTATGAAAATATAAAAATTTTTTTGTGAAAATTATATTCTCATGAGGGGGAGAAAAAAAGTGGGGAAAAATATAAAGACTAAAAAGAGTAGACATGAGAAGGTTAAAAAGGTTGTTAAAAATAAAAAAAGTAAGTTTAGTTTTACTGATTATATAGCTGTTTCTATTTTCGCAATAATTATAGCAGTTATAGTAGGAAGTATAGGTTATTACTATGCAATTTATCTTCCTCATAGTAGAAGTACTGTGAGTGAGAGGGCTAAGGAATTTACTGAACTATATTTTACTGTTGATTACTTAGATGAAGATTTTTCCTTTGAACCTTTGTATGAATATTTAACTGTGGAGAGAAGAAGGATATTACAACAAGACCAAAATAGAATATTAAATAATAGAAAAATACAGGAATTACAAATGGAAATTCACCAAATAGAGACGGAAACTTTAGAGATCTCTTGGGATAGTGCAAAAGTAAAGGTTATATTTCAATATACTGAAAGGAAAATTGATCAAGAACCTGAAACAAATTGGGGAATTGTCTATTATCATTTTAGAAAAGTAGGAGACCAGTGGTTGATAGAGAGATATTATCCAGGGGAAAAAGAAGAAATAGATAATATTAATGCCCAAAGGTAAACTTTTGGGCACTTTTTCTTATCTACAATTATATTGATGGGCTGTTTTTAAGTAGTTGGCAGCAGACTTTTTAATATTTTCCCTTTCTTCAGGGGTAGTTTCTCTTACCATTTTTCCAGGTACTCCAACTATTAAAGAATTTTTTTCGTAAACTTTACCCGGTGCCACTAGGGAACCGGCACCGACGATGGAACCTTCTTTGATGACAGCATAATCTAAGACTGTGGAGCCCATGCCTATCAAAGTATCACTCTCTATAGTACAGGCATGGAGTATAGCTTTGTGTCCTACTGTTACCCCTTCACCAACAATTAAAGGGCGGTCAGTATCGGCATGTAGAATACAACCATCTTGAATATTAGTATTTTTACCAATAATAATTTTATTAGAATCTCCTCTGATAACAACATAGGGCCAAATACTAACACCTTCTTCAATTTCTACATCCCCGATAATTACAGCGGTTTCGTGGATATATGTATTAGGGTGAATTTTAGGTTTAATGCCTTTGTATTCTTGAATCAAATTAATCTACCTCCTTACCATTATTTTACCTTTACCCTTTAGTTTAAGCAAGGTATTTGAGGGAAATTGTGAAAAATTAGTGTTAATTAAAAGGAATTAAAAAAGAAATATAGAAAAATATATAATTGAGGAAATTGCATAATTAAGTTTTTATATTTATCAAAAAAAGAGCATAGAAAATCTAACTCATTATAAATGAGATTTTAAAAAAGGTTAAATTTTGTTATCTAGAACAACATCCTCCATTCTCTATAATATTTTTAAATTTTTATCGTTAAGCAGCTTTGCTAGCAGATACACCTATATTCAATGCAATAGTTCCTGCAACTAAGGCTATACAGTTAAGCAATGCATGAACTTTAGCCTTCTTTATACCTTTAGATCTGAGATTATCTAAATTTAGATATTTTTTTAGCCTGCTATTACATCTT
>NZ_FOIF01000041.1 GCF_900111575.1 Anaerobranca gottschalkii DSM 13577
TGAATGGTGCGGTAAATTATGGGAACTAATGGATGCAGTAGATGAGTACATTCCAACTCCTGAGCGTGACACTGATAAACCATTCCTAATGCCAATCGAGGACGTATTCACTATTACCGGTCGTGGTACAGTTGTTACTGGCCGTGTAGAGCGTGGAGTAATCAAAGTTGGAGATGAAGTACAAATCGTAGGATTTAATGATGAGCCAAAGAAAACAGTATGTACAGGAGTAGAGATGTTCAGAAAGATGTTAGATCAAGCTCAAGCTGGTGACAACATCGGTGCCCTACTAAGGGGTGTTGATCGCAGTGAAGTAGAGCGTGGTCAAGTATTATGTAAGCCTGGATCAATTAAACCACACAAAAAATTTACTGCTGAGGTTTACGTATTAACTAAAGAAGAAGGTGGTCGTCACAGTCCATTCTTCAATGGTTACCGTCCACAATTCTATTTCCGTACAACTGACGTAACTGGTGTAATCATATTACCAGAAGGAACTGAAATGGTAATGCCAGGAGATAACATTAAAATTACCGTTGAGTTAATTACTCCAATTGCTATTGAGCAAGGGCTAAGGTTCGCTATCCGTGAAGGTGGTAGAACTGTAGGCGCTGGAGTTGTTGTAGACATCATTGAATAGATCTTATCCCATGTATTGATGATGTGTTCATCTATCGATACATGGGTTTTTCAAACTTTTTTAAAAAACCGAATAATAATTGGTAAAAAGAAAATAATACTTAAAGATAAACAATAGTAGTTTTAACCTAGTATTGACATTGGGTTTAAACTATGATAAATTTTATTAGGTACGGTGAAAGTGTATTTTCCTGTATATTAAAAATAATACTGGATTTATTTAGTTTGAACCATATAGTTCAGCTTATCTATCATGATACTTTAGGAGGTGCAAATAGATGAGGGTTATAATTACCATGGCTTGTACAGAATGCAAACAAAGAAACTATACTACAACAAAAAATAAAAAAACTCATCCAGATCGTATAGAACTAAAGAAATATTGCCGTTTCTGTAAAACACACACTACACATAAAGAGACAAAGTAATATAAGCAGCCCATTTTTAAAAGGATTTCAGCAAAATCAGCTTAATTAAATAAAGCTGGATTTTGTTTATTCAAGAAAGATAAGGAAGTGAAAAAATGGGGTTTTTTGCAAAAGTACAAAAGTTTTTTAAAGAAGTAAAAAATGAATTAAAAAAGGTTCAATGGCCTAATAAAAAAGAGCTTACATCATATACAATTTTAGTTATAGGAATTATCGTGATAGCTTCTCTATTGATTTTTGTTATAGACAATGGATTTACTGGCATATTGAATCTCATATTTTAATGTTAAAGGGGGGAGGGGCTTAGGACTAGCCCCGAACTGATGGAAAAACATTGGTATGTTGTGCATACTTATTCAGGTTATGAAAATAAAGTGAAAGCAAACCTTCAAAAAAGAGTTGAATCCATGGAAATGCAAGATAAAATATTTAATGTTTTAGTTCCCATGGAAGAAGAAACTGAAACAAAAGGTGGAAAAAGGAAAACTACTTTAAAAAAAGTTTTCCCTGGCTATGTTTTAGTTCAAATGATTATGAGTGATGATTCTTGGTATGTTGTTAGAAATACTCCAGGGGTAACTGGTTTTGTGGGTTCAGGTACTAAACCGATACCCTTAGCTGAGTCTGAAGTAAGGCACATATTAAAGAGAATGGGCATAGAAGAGCCTAAAGTTAAGGTTGAATTTAATGTTGGGCAACAAGTCAAAGTTGTTTCAGGACCCTTTGAAGGTTTTATAGGAACAATAGAAGAAATTAACATGGACAAACAACGGGTAAAAGTGCTAGTATCAATATTTGGAAGGGAAACCCCAGTAGATTTAGAGTTTGCCCAAGTGGAAAAGGTATAAACTTTGGTTGGAAACAACCAAGATTATATATTTACTTATTTTGGTGTTTTTAAACACCGTTAAGTGGGAGGGTTTTACCCGCAAAAACCACATTAAATATTAAGGAGGTGGAACATATGGCGAAAAAGGTAGTTAAGTTAATAAAACTTCAAATAGCTGCTGGAAAAGCTACACCTGCACCACCTGTAGGTCCAGCTTTAGGTCAAGCAGGTCTAAATATAATGGCGTTCTGCAAAGAGTTTAACGAAAAAACTGCTAATCAAGCAGGTATGATTATCCCTGTAGAAATTACAGTTTATGAAGATCGCTCTTTTACCTTTGTAACCAAGACCCCACCGGCTGCTGTATTACTTAAAAAAGCGGCTGGAATTGAAAGGGCTTCTGGTCAACCTAATAAGGTAAAAGTAGCTACAGTTAAAAGGGATAAAGTTAGAGAAATAGCAGAACTAAAGATGGTAGACTTGAATGCTGCCAGTGTAGAAGCTGCTATGAGAATGATTGAAGGAACAGCCCGCAGTATGGGTATTGTAATCCAAGACTAATAATTTATAAAAAAGACCCAATAAAAGTGGGAGGTTAATTCCGCTAATACCACAAGGAGGAATAGAAATGGCTAAAAAAGGTAAAAGATTGCTTGAAGCAAGCAAAATTTATGATAAAGAAACCTTATATTCAACTACTGAAGCTTTAGATTTAGTGATAAAAATGGCATCAGCTAAGTTTGATGAAACTGTTGAAGCAGCAGTTAGATTAGGAGTAAATCCTAAACATGCTGATCAACAAATTAGGGGTGCAGTAGTTTTACCCCATGGTACTGGTAAATCTGTTAAAGTATTGGTATTTGCTAAAGGTGAAAAGGCTAAAGAAGCTGAAGAAGCAGGAGCAGAATTTGTTGGAGCAGAAGATTTAGTAAATAAAATCCAACAAGGTTGGTTAGATTTTGATGTAGCTGTAGCTACTCCTGATATGATGGGGCTTGTTGGTAAACTTGGTAGGATTTTAGGACCAAAGGGATTAATGCCAAACCCTAAAACTGGTACAGTAACTATGGATGTTGCTAAAGCAGTTAAAGATATTAAAGCTGGTAAAATTGAGTACAGGGTAGATAAAGTTGGTATCATCCATGCTCCTATTGGAAAAGTTTCCTTTGGAGTAGAAAAGTTAAGGGATAATTTTAATGCATTATTAGATGCATTAATAAAAGCAAAACCAGCCAGTGCTAAAGGTCAATATCTAAAATCTATTGCCCTTTCATCAACAATGGGACCAGGAGTAAAAGTAAATACTCAAAAAGCAGCTATGTTTGACAAAGAATAAGCTGGAAAAAAATAATTACTGAATTTACTTGACAGTAGATTTTTAATTATATATAATATGCATTGTCTTAAAAATAAAATATAGTTCAACTTAAGACAGTAGGTGCCCTTGGCTTAATATCCTACCGAGGTTGGAAAGCTTATAAGTAGTTTAGATATTTACGCTATTTATGTGCCCTTTCCGTCTCGGAAAGGGCACTTTTGGTAACTCATAGGAAATTAACTACTAATTTCAGGATGTGTTTTAACACCAACTAAAAAGGAGGTGGCAAAATGGGGGCACGGGAAGAAAAAGCTCTCGTTGTTGCAGAACTTAAAGAAAAATTTAGTTCCGCGCAAGCTGCTGTAATCACAGATTATAGAGGTCTTGATGTGGCTAGGGTAACAAAACTTCGAGCGAAGTTAAGGGAAGCAGGTGTTGAGTATAAAGTAATTAAAAATACTTTAGCTAAATTAGCTATTCAAGACACTGAGCTCTCTGAGTTACAAGAACATTTACAAGGACCTACAGCTGTTGCATTCAGCTATAATGATCCTGTAGCAGCAGCAAAAATTATCAGTGAATTTGCCAAAGACAACAAAGAATTAGAAATCAAAGCAGGTGTTTTAGAAGGTAAAGTTATTGATTTAGCAGGGGTAAAAGCTCTTGCAGATCTACCTTCAAGAGAAGTTCTTATCGCTCAAGTCCTTGCAGGGCTACAAGCTCCAATTGCTGGCTTCGTAAACGTAATGCAAGGCAATGTAAGAAATTTAGTTTATGTTCTTGAAGCCATTAGAAAACAAAAAGAAGCTTAAAAATTAAATTACTTAAAAATTTTCGGAGGTGCAATTTAAAATGTCAAAAGTTCAAGAAATTTTAGAGAGTATTAAAGGTTTAACTGTATTAGAATTAGCTGAGTTAGTTAAAGCTTGTGAAGAAGAATTTGGTGTATCTGCCGCTGCTCCTGTAGCTGTAGCTGCTGCTCCAGTTGCTGGTGCTGCTCCAGCTGCTGCTGAAGAAAAAACTGAATTTGATGTAATCTTAACTTCAGGTGGAGACAAAAAAGTTCAAGTAATCAAAGTAGTTCGTGAGTTAACTGGTCTTGGTTTAAAAGAAGCTAAAGATCTAGTTGATGGAGCTCCAAAACCACTTAAAGAAAAAGTTTCAAAAGAAGAAGCTGAAAAAATCAAAGCTCAAATCGTTGAAGCTGGCGGTACAGTAGAAATCAAGTAATTACTGCCAATAGATTAGAATAATAAAACCAATAAAAAAGCGCCCTTGGGCGCTTTTTTATATAGCTAGTCCCTTGACAGAGCTTTTTAAATATGATAGTATTGTATATTGCTAACAAGTGTCGGTTTCCCAAAACCCTTAGAAATAGGGAATAAAACCTTGGTATTATGGGAATATTACACTAGATGAATGGATTTTTTTCTTTATGTTTAGAAATTTTTTAAGGGGTGAATGGCAGATGTTAAAACCCGTCAAGGTAGGGAGAAGGATTAGACAGTCTTTCTCAAGAATTAATGAGGTCATTGATTTACCAGACTTAATAGAGGTACAGAAAAGTTCTTACAATTGGTTTTTAGAAGTAGGACTTAATGAAATGCTCCAAGATATTTCACCAATAAAAGATTTTACAGGTAATCTAATTCTTGAATTTATTGGCTATCAACTAGGGAAACCCAAATATTCTGTGGAAGAGTGTAAAGAAAGGGATGCTACATACGCTGCGCCATTAAAGGTTCAAGTAAGGTTAATTAACCAAGAAACTGGAGAAGTAAAAGAGCAGGAAGTATTTATGGGTGATTTCCCATTAATGACTGCTAATGGAACTTTTATTGTTAATGGTGCTGAAAGGGTAATAGTTAGCCAACTAGTTAGATCCCCTGGGGTTTACTATAATACCCAAAAAGACCCCTCAGGTAAAGATTTATACTTTGGAACTATTATCCCTAATAGGGGTGCGTGGTTAGAATTTGAGACGGATAGTAATGATATTATTTATGTAAGGGTTGATCGTACTAGGAAAGTTCCAGTGACCGTTCTTTTAAGGGCTTTAGGTTATAGTAGTGACCACGAAATTCTAGATTTATTCGATAATGATCTTAGGATTAAAAATACCTTGGAAAAAGATCATACTGATTCTTTTGAAACTGGGGTATTAGAAATATATAAAAGGTTAAGGCCAGGGGAGCCTGCAAACCTAGAAAATGCTAGGACATTGTTAGAGTCCCTATTTTTTGATGCCCGTCGTTATGACTTGGCTCCAGTAGGTAGATATAAAGTAAACAAAAAACTACAAGTCAAATGGAGATTATTAAATAAAAAGCTAGCTGAAACAATTGTTACTGAAGATGGAGAAATCTTAGCAGAAGCTGGTCAGTTTTTAGATGAGGAAACTTTAGATAACATCTTAAAAACTGAAGGGATTCCTGTTAAATATAAAATTTTTAATAGTGAAGGAAAGCCTGTATTAGTTATTGGTAATGGCAATCAACCGAAGAGGCTTTTACATATCACTAGAGAAGATATAGTGGCTTCTATTGGTTATCTTTTAAATTTAATGGATGGTATTGGCAATGTTGATGATATAGACCATCTAGGAAATAGAAGGTTAAGATGTGTAGGTGAGCTTCTACAAAATCAATTCCGTATTGGTCTTTCTAGAATGGAAAGGGTAGTTAGGGAGAGAATGACTATCCAAGACATTGATTCCATAACACCTAGTGTTTTAATAAATATTAGACCTGTTGTTGCTGCCATTAAAGAATTCTTTGGTAGTAGCCAGTTGTCACAATTTATGGATCAACATAATCCATTGGCTGAGTTAACCCATAAAAGAAGGTTAAGTGCCCTTGGACCAGGAGGATTGAGTAGAGATAGAGCTGGTTTTGAGGTTCGTGACGTTCATCACTCCCACTATGGTAGGATGTGTCCCATCGAGACCCCTGAAGGTCCTAATATTGGGCTTATTGGTAACCTAAGTACCTTTGCTAGGGTAAATGAATATGGCTTTATTGAAACACCTTATCGTAAGGTAAATAAAGCTGAAGGTAGGGTCCTTGATGAAATAGTCTATTTAACAGCAGATGATGAAGATCAATATGTTATAGCTCAAGCAAATGCTCCAGTAGATGAAAATGGATATTTCTTAACAGAAAGGGTAACTACAAGATATAGACATGAAATCCTTTCAAAATCACCAAATCAAGTGGATTTTATGGACGTTTCTCCAAAACAAGTATTTAGTGTGGCTACTGGATTGATTCCTTTCTTAGAAAATGACGATGCTAACCGTGCCCTGATGGGTGCTAACATGCAGCGTCAGGCAGTTCCATTATTAACCACAGAAGCTCCATTAGTAGGGACAGGTTTAGAGTATAGAGCAGCAAAGGACTCAGGAGTTGTGGTAATAGCTATAGCCGATGGTGTAGTGGAAAAAGTCACTTCCACTGAAATTACTATAAAAAGAAGGGATCCAGGGGATAATCAAGATAGAATAATAAATGGGATAAGTAAAGAAATATTCCCAAAAAACACTTATAATGGTAGGGATATATATGTTTTAACTAAATTCCAGCGTTCTAACCAAGGTATGTGTATAAACCAAAAACCAATAGTTCATACCGGTGATAAAGTGGTAGCTGGAGATATTATAGCCGATGGTCCTTCCACTGATCAGGGCGAACTAGCATTAGGTAAAAATGTTTTAGTTGCTTTTATGACCTGGGAAGGTTATAACTATGAAGATGCAATTTTATTAAGCGAAAAATTGGTGAAAGAAGATGTCTTTACATCTATTCATATTGAAGAATATGAAGCTGAAGCAAGGGATACAAAATTAGGTCCAGAAGAAATAACAAGGGAAATACCCAATGTGGGTGAAGATGCATTAAAAGATTTAGATGAAAGAGGAATTATTAGAATAGGTGCAGAAGTAAGGCCTGGAGATATCCTTGTTGGTAAAGTAACGCCAAAGGGTGAAACAGAACTGACTGCAGAAGAAAGGTTATTAAGGGCAATCTTTGGTGAAAAAGCTAGGGAAGTAAGGGATACCTCACTAAGGGTACCCCATGGAGAAGCTGGTAGGATTGTCGATGTAAAAGTCTTTAATAGAGAAGATGGTGATGATCTACCACCAGGGGTTAACCAATTAGTAAGGGTATATATCGCACAAAAGAGAAAAATCTCAGAAGGAGACAAAATGGCTGGCCGCCATGGTAACAAAGGGGTTATTGCTAGGATTTTACCAGAAGAAGATATGCCATTCTTAGCTGATGGTACCCCAGTTGAAGTGGTACTTAACCCACTAGGTGTTCCTTCTAGGATGAATATCGGACAGGTATTAGAAACACATTTAGGTTGGGCTGCTAAAACATTAGGCTATCATATAGCAACTCCAGTATTTGATGGAGCCAGGGAAAATGACGTTTTTGATCTTTTAAAACAAGCAGGGCTTCCTGAAAACGGTAAAACAGTCCTATATGATGGTAGAACTGGTGAAAGATTCGATAATGAAGTGACTGTTGGTTATGTGTATATGCTCAAACTAGCCCACTTAGTAGATGATAAAATCCATGCCCGTTCTACTGGTCCATACTCATTGGTAACCCAACAACCTCTAGGTGGTAAAGCTCAGTTTGGCGGACAAAGATTTGGTGAAATGGAGGTTTGGGCTCTAGAGGCATACGGTGCTGCCCATACTCTTCAAGAAATTCTCACCGTTAAGTCAGATGATGTAGTAGGTCGCGTAAAAACATATGAAGCAATTGTTAAAGGTGAAAATATACCTGAACCTGGAGTCCCTGAATCCTTTAAAGTTTTAATTAAGGAACTTCAGAGTTTATGTATGGATGTAAAAATCCTTGGTGAAAATTATGATGAAATTGAGCTCAAAGAAAGTGACGATGATGATGAGCCTAGAGAATTAGAGGTTAATCTAGAGGGTAAAGAGGAAGATCCCATTAAAAAACCTATAACAAATATTCCAACTCCTGTTGATGAATCAGAGGAAGAAGTAGAAGAAATTGAAAATGAAGATGATTTAGATGATGGAGAGATTGACATTGATCCAAACACTACAGATGACGAACCTGATAATTTCTCATTTGATGAACATGACGATTTTGATGATTATGATGACTACGATGATTATGATGATTACGACAACTATGGAAGTAAACCGAAAAAAAGTAAAAAAAGTAAGTTTAGGGATGACTCTTACTTATCTGACGATGATTTGTAAAAAAAACGTAAAGGGGGAAGAGGCCCTTGATAGACATTAATAATTTTGATGCACTTAAAATTGGCTTAGCTTCACCTGAGCAAATTCGTGCATGGTCTAGGGGTGAGGTAAAGAAACCTGAAACCATAAATTATAGAACCCTTAAACCAGAAAGGGAAGGTCTATTTTGTGAAAAGATCTTTGGACCACAAAAGGATTGGGAATGCCATTGTGGTAAATACAAACGGATCAGATATAAAGGTGTTGTATGTGATAGATGTGGAGTAGAAGTTACCCGAGCAAAAGTTAGAAGGGAAAGAATGGGGCACATTGAACTTGCTGCCCCTGTATCCCACATCTGGTATTTTAAAGGAATACCAAGTAGAATGGGTCTTTTGCTAGACATGTCACCTAGAGCATTAGAAAAGGTTTTATATTTTGCATCATATGTAGTAACTGATCCAGGAGAAACATCTTTATCTAAAAAACAACTTCTTACAGAGAACGAGTATAGGGAAAATTATGAAAAATATGCCCATTTATTCAAGGAAGGAAAAGGCTTCAAGGCTGAAATGGGTGCTGAGGCCATTAAAAAACTCTTAGATGAGATTGATTTAGATGCCTTAGCAAAGGAACTTAGAGGAGAGCTTAAAAATGCTACTGGTCAAAGAAGGATAAGGGCAATACGCCGTTTAGAGGTTGTAGAAGCCTTTAGAATGTCTAACAATAAGCCGTCTTGGATGATTTTGGATGTATTACCAGTGCTACCTCCTGATCTAAGGCCAATGGTACAATTAGATGGTGGCCGTTTTGCTACCGCTGACCTTAACGATCTATATCGTAGAGTAATAAATCGTAATAACAGGTTGAAAAGGCTGTTAGATTTAGGGGCCCCCGATATTATAGTAAGAAATGAAAAAAGAATGTTACAAGAAGCCGTTGATGCCTTAATAGACAATGGAAGAAGGGGTAGACCTGTAACGGGCCCTGGCAATAGACCACTTAAATCTTTAAGTGATATGTTAAAGGGTAAACAAGGTCGTTTCCGTCAAAATCTTTTAGGTAAAAGGGTTGATTACTCTGGCCGTTCGGTTATCGTTGTTGGACCAGAACTCAAAATTTCCCAATGTGGTCTGCCAAAAGAAATGGCTTTAGAGTTATTTAAACCCTTTGTGATGAGAAAATTATTTAAAGATGGCATAGTACAAAATATCAAAACAGCTAAAAAGATGGTAGAGAAGGCAGATCCCCAAGTTTGGGATATTTTAGAACATGTAATAAAAGAACACCCTGTATTACTAAACCGTGCCCCAACCCTTCATAGGCTTGGTATTCAGGCTTTTGAACCTGTTCTTGTAGAAGGAAGGGCAATCAAGATTCATCCATTAGTTTGTACAGCTTATAACGCAGATTTTGACGGAGACCAAATGGCTGTTCACGTGCCATTATCTTCTGAAGCTCAAGCAGAAGCAAGACTTTTAATGCTTGCTGCCCACAATATACTTAACCCTAAAGACGGAAAACCTGTAACTACACCAACTCAGGATATGGTTTTAGGTTGTTATTATTTAACTATTGATAGAAAAGGGGCTAAGGGTGAAGGAAAATATTTTGGCAGTACTGATGAAGTGATTATGGCATATCAGAATAACTTTATTGATTTACATGCTAAAATAGCATTAAAGGTAAAAGCCCTTGGCAATAAAAAATTGGTTATTCCTCAAGGAAAAGAAGAGGAAATAAAAGAAGGTTATCTTTTAACTACTCCAGGAAGGATTATTTTTAACGAAATATTCCCTGAGGACTTCCCTTATATCAATAGGCCATCTATGGAACAACCAATTGGTGCAGATGATATAATTGCTGAAAAAGGTATAGATATAAAAGAAATAATTGAAAAGAAAGCTGATGTTGAAGGAATTAAAAAAGGTTTCTTAGGTGTAATTTTAAGTGAATGTTTTAGAAAGTATGGTACTACTAAAACAGCAGAGATTTTAGATAAAATTAAAAAATTAGGTTTTACTTATTCAACTAGGGCAGGTATTACCATTGCAGTATCTGATATCATGGTACCACCTCAAAAGAAAGAGATTATGAAGTGGGCAGAAGAAGAAGTAAACAAAATTGAACGTAGTTTTAGAAGAGGTTTTGTGAGTGATGAAGAGAGATATAACCGAGTCATTGAAATTTGGAGTAAAGCCAAAGATGACATCACTAAAGCCTTAATGAAGAACATGGATAAGTTAAACCCTATCAATATGATGGCGGGCTCAGGAGCTAGGGGTAATGTTTCTCAGATTACTCAGCTTGCTGGTATGAGGGGTTTGATGGCTGACCCAACAGGACATATTATTGAATTGCCTATTAAGGCAAACTTTAGAGAAGGTTTAACTGTTCTTGAGTACTTTATCTCTACCCACGGTGCCCGTAAAGGTCTTGCCGATACAGCGTTGAAGACGGCGGACTCAGGTTATTTGACAAGAAGATTAGTAGACGTAGCTCAAGATGTCATTGTCCGAGAAGAAGACTGTGGAACAACTGATGGAATTACCGTTACTGAAATTAAAGATGGTTCAGATACCATTGAATCCTTAGAAGAACGCCTTGTCGGAAGACATGCTGCAGAAGATATTGTTACACCAGATGGTGAGGTGCTAGTAAAACAAGGGGAACAAATAAACGAAGATTTAGCTAAAACTATAACAAAACACGGTTTAATAAAATCCCCTGTAAATGGTACAGTAACCATAACTGATACATCAGTTGTATTTATCTCTGACGAAGGTGAAGAATTTACTTACTCCAAACCTAAAGGTGGTAAAATCTACTTTAACTCTGGTGACCGAGTGAGAATGGGAGAAACTGTTGCCCAAACCTTCGATAGAGTCAAAATCCGTTCTGTATTAACATGTAAAACTAGACATGGTGTCTGTGTTAAATGCTATGGTAGAGACTTGGCAACAGGAGGCCAGGTGAGTGTAGGAGAAGCTGTTGGTATAATAGCGGCACAATCAATTGGTGAACCAGGTACACAGCTTACAATGCGTACTTTCCACACCGGTGGTGTTGCTGGTGATGATATTACACAAGGTCTTCCGAGGGTTGAAGAGCTCTTTGAAGCTAGGAAACCTAAAGGTCAAGCTATTGTAGTTGAAGAAGCAGGTATTGTAACAGTCCACGAAAATAAAAACAAGCGGGAAGTAGAAGTTAAGACAGAAAGTGGAGAAAGTAAATTCTATACAATCCCCTATGGTGCAAGACTCAAAGTTAAAAATAACTATAGAGTTGAAGCAGGGGATCCTTTGACAGAAGGTTCAATTAACCCCCATGACTTACTGAAAATAAAAGGGGTTACAGGGGTACAAGAATATTTGACGGCGGAAGTACAAAAGGTTTATCGTCTACAAGGTGTGGAAATAGCTGATAAGCATATTGAAGTAATAGTTAAACAAATGCTGAGAAAATACAAAGTAGAAGAAGCAGGAGACTCATATTTACTTCCTGGAAGCTATGTAGACATGTTTGAATACTATGAAGAAGTTAAGAAAATGGAAGAGCAGGGCTTAGAACCTCCAGTTGCAAAACCAATCCTCTTAGGTATAACTAAAGCTTCATTAGCTACTGATTCCTTCTTATCAGCAGCATCATTCCAAGAAACAACCAGGGTATTAACAGAAGCGTCAATCAAAGGAAAAATCGATCCATTGATTGGTTTGAAGGAAAATGTAATAATAGGAAAACTGATCCCTGCAGGTTCTGGAATGTCAAAATATACAAGTATTGAGATAGAAAAGGTAGATTAAGAAGTAATTGACAGGTATTAAACATAGTGGTAAAATATTTTAGTGTGTTACCCCTAAGTACTGGAGGTTGAAAAAATGGCAATAGATAAATTGGCTACTGCTACTAAAAAGACAGTTGGCTTTAAACAAACGAAAAAAGCTATTGAAAAAGGCAAGGCCAAATTGGTCTTTCTAGCTAAAGATGCCGATGACCATATTTTTAACCCCTTACTTGAACTTTGCCAACAAAAAGGAGTACCATATGAACTTGTAGATACAATGGACCAGTTGGGAAAGGCAAGTGGAATACAAGTAGGGGCAGCAGCCGCTGCAGTTTTAGAAGAATAGAGGAGGCCCTGGCATTTGTCAGGGCACCCCTAAGTTTTTTCTTTATTTATATTGAGTTTTTGGGAAGGAGGTGTCATGGATGCCAACAATTAACCAGTTAGTCCGTAAAGGAAGACAAAAGGTAGTTAAGAAATCAACTGCTCCTGCTTTGGAGGGTGCTCCACAAAAAAGAGGAGTATGTATAAGGGTTTCAACAATGACTCCTAAAAAACCAAATTCTGCTCTTAGGAAAGTGGCAAGGGTACGTTTGACTAACGGTACTGAAGTTAATGCGTATATCCCAGGTATTGGTCACAACCTACAAGAACACTCTGTTGTATTAGTAAGGGGTGGTAGGGTAAAAGACTTACCAGGTGTTCGTTACCATATAGTACGTGGTGCTTTAGATACCGCTGGTGTACAAAACCGTCACCAAGGCCGTTCTAAATACGGTGCTAAAAGACCAAAGAAAAAATAAAGATAAATTGATAGCATAAAAAGAAGGAGGGAATCAAATGCCAAGGAAAGGTCCAGTTCCTAAAAGAGATATACTACCTGACCCCATCTACGGCAGTGAGTTAGTTTCCCGAATCATCAACAAAATAATGCTTGATGGTAAAAAGGGTGTAGCTCAATCCATTATGTATGGGGCATTAGATAGAGTAAAAGCCAAGACTGGTAAAGATCCTTTAGAAGTATTAGACGAAGCAATGAAAAATGTTATGCCAGTATTAGAGGTAAAATCTCGTAGGGTTGGTGGATCTAACTATCAAGTTCCAGTTGAAGTTAGACCAGATCGCCGTCGCACTTTAGGTATCCGCTGGTTAGTGGAGTTTGCAAGAAAGCGTGGCGAAAAAACCATGGAAGAGCGTCTTGCTGCTGAAATCATGGATGCTGCAAATAATGTAGGTGCTGCAGTGAAGAAGAAGGAAGACACTCATAAAATGGCAGAAGCAAACAAAGCTTTCGCCCATTATCGTTGGTAAGATTTTAATTAATTTTTTAGATTTAGGAAATATTTTTAAGAATTTATGAAAAAATAGCACTAGAAGGGGGGATAATCATGCCCAGACAATTTCCGTTAGAAAGAACAAGGAATATCGGTATTATGGCTCATATCGATGCAGGGAAAACAACTACCACTGAACGTATCCTTTTCTATACCGGAAGAGTCCATAAAATAGGGGAAGTTCATGAAGGTGCTGCCACTATGGACTGGATGGTTCAAGAACAAGAAAGGGGTATCACCATTACATCTGCTGCAACTACTGCTCAGTGGAAAAATCACAGGATAAACATAATAGATACACCAGGACACGTGGACTTCACAGTAGAAGTAGAAAGGTCCCTCCGTGTACTTGACGGTGCTGTAGGTGTTTTTTGTGCTAAAGGTGGTGTAGAACCACAATCTGAAACAGTTTGGAGACAAGCTGACAAATATGGTGTTCCAAGGATTGCATATGTTAACAAAATGGACATCATTGGTGCTGATTTTTACAGAGCAGTGGAAATGATGAGGGATAGATTAAAAGCTAATGCTGTTCCTATTCAAATCCCAATCGGAGCAGAAGACACATTTGTAGGAATGGTTGATCTAGTTGAGATGAAAGCTATCATCTATAAAGATGATTTAGGTAAACAAGCAGATATTACAGAAATTCCTGCAGAATTACAAGAAACCGCAAATAAGTACAGGGAGCAACTTCTTGAAGCAGTAGCAGAAACTAGCGAAGAGTTAATGATGAAATACCTTGAAGGTGAAGAGTTAACAGTAGAAGAAATTAAAGCTGCTATCAGAAAGGGAACCTGTGCAACCACTTTAGTTCCAGTTCTTTGTGGTTCATCTTATAAAAACAAAGGGGTTCCTGTATTACTCGATGCAGTAGTCGATTATTTACCATCACCTTTAGATATCCCTGCAATTAAAGGGGTAGATCTACAAACTGGTGAAGAAATCGAAAGGATAGCAGGAGATGACCAACCTTTCTCTGCTTTAGCTTTTAAAATCATGAGTGACCCTTATGTAGGTAAACTAGCTTTCTTTAGGGTATACTCTGGTGTACTGAAATCAGGCTCATATGTTTTTAACTCTACAAAAGGTAAAAAAGAGAGAATTGGTCGTCTATTACAGATGCATGCTAACCACAGAGAAGAAATTACTGAAGTATTCACAGGGGATATAGCTGCAGCAGTAGGATTAAAAGACACAACTACTGGTGACACTTTATGTGATGAAAATAAACCTGTAGTTCTTGAGTCAATGGTATTCCCAGAGCCAGTTATTTCAGTAGCTATAGAACCTGAGACTAAGGCTGACCAAGAAAAGATGGGTATTGCTTTACAAAAACTTGCTGAAGAGGATCCTACTTTTAGAACAAGAACCGATGAAGAAACTGGTCAGGTAATAATCTCCGGTATGGGTGAGCTTCACTTAGATATCATCGTTGACCGTCTAAAAAGGGAATTTAAAGTTCAAGCAAAAGTAGGTAACCCACAAGTTGCTTACAAAGAAACTATCACGAAAACTGTCAAAGCTGAAGGTAAATTCATTCGTCAGTCTGGTGGTAGAGGTCAGTACGGTCACGTCTGGATTGAGCTTTCTCCAAGAGAACCAGGTGAAGGTTACTTATTCGAAAATAAAATTGTCGGTGGTGTAGTGCCAAAAGAATACATCGGTCCAGTAGATCAAGGTATTCAAGAAGCTGCTAAAACAGGTGTTTTAGCTGGTTATCCGGTACTCGACTTTAAAGCGACATTGTTTGATGGTTCTTACCATGATGTTGACTCTTCAGAAATGGCATTTAAAGTAGCTGGTTCTATGGCATTTAAAGAAGCTATGAAAAAAGCAGATCCAGTACTCCTTGAACCGGTTATGAAGGTTGAAGTAACTGTACCTGAAGAGTACATGGGAGATGTAATGGGAGATATTAACTCTAGAAGGGGTAGAATTGAAGGTATGGAAAGTAGAGCAGGTGCTCAGGTAATTAGAGCCCTTGTACCGTTGGCATCTATGTTTGGTTATGCAACAGATCTTCGTTCTAGAACCCAAGGTAGAGGAGTTTATTCAATGGAGTTTTCCCACTATGAGCCAGTTCCAAGAAACATTGCAGAAGAAATTATGGCAAAAGGTAAGTAATTTTGGGTTATTCCCAATGTAAATACTAATAAAAATAAGGTTTAAAAAGGAGGATAATAAAATGGCAAAAGCTAAATTTGAACGTACAAAGCCACATGTTAACGTTGGTACAATTGGCCACGTTGACCATGGTAAAACAACATTAACTGCAGCTTTAACAACAATTATTTCTACAACTGGTGGAGCTCAAAAAATGGCATATGACCAAATCGATAAAGCTCCAGAAGAAAAAGCAAGGGGAATCACAATCTCTACAGCCCACGTTGAGTATGAGACAGAAAAACGTCACTACGCCCACGTAGACTGCCCAGGCCACGCTGACTATGTAAAAAACATGATCACTGGTGCTGCTCAAATGGATGGTGCAATCTTAGTAGTATCAGCTGCTGATGGTCCAATGCCACAAACCCGTGAGCACATTTTGCTTTCCCGTCAAGTA
>NZ_FOIF01000042.1 GCF_900111575.1 Anaerobranca gottschalkii DSM 13577
CCCCTTCTTCCTTTTATCTAATCAGCTCTTAAATCTATCTCCTCAACTTAATCGTATCTTTGTTTAATTACCACAGCTGATGATGACTTTGTCTATAGTTTGTCTTCAGTCTGAGGTGCCTTAGGGCGCCTTTTTATATTGTAGCTTAAATAAAGGGTTTTTGTGGCTAAAAGACTATAGCTAAACTTAATAAAATATGTTATTATATTATCCGTTGTGTCAAAAATAGTCGCTTTTTGTCATTTTCTGTCTAAAAATGGAATATTGGGCAAACCTGTTGAAAGGCAGGGACGCAAAGCTAAAGGGCCTAAGGTAATACTATGGCAGCCAGTTGCATAAATTATTATTTATTAATAATGTAACCCTATGCACTGTCTGTAGGGTTTTTTATTTTTTTAAAAATTAAAATGTAAAATTTGGAGGGTTTAAAATGAACAGTATAAAAACTAAAATCATTGCCAGTTCAACAATTCTATTAATTCTATCTTTTATAATTTTAGGGTATTTTACAATAAAATCATCTCAAAATGCTTTAGTAGAGGAAGTGGAAAAGTCTTTAGTTGCCCTAGTAGATGAAGCTGCTAAATTAGTAGAAAGTCGTATAGAAACTTCACAACAGATATTGTTAACTATTGCTGAAATAGAAGAAGTGAAAACAATGGATTGGGATACACAACTTCCAGTACTTCAACATTATGTTGAAGTTACCGAATTTCTTACTTTAGTAATAGTCCATCCCGATGGAACAGCTTATTATTCCGATGGTGCCGTTGCAAATTTAGGTCATCGTGACTATGTACAAAGGGCTTTTAGGGGAGAAACTTCTGTGTCAGATGTTCTTTTAGACACAGTAACTGGAGAACCAGTAATAGCTTTCGCAGCACCGATAAAAAGGGATGGGGAAGTTGTAGGAGCTTTAGTGGCCCGGGGCGATGGACTAACTTTGAGGAATATAACTCAAGATATAACCTATGGTCAAACTGGGTATGCCTATGTAGTTAATGATGTTGGAACAGTAGTGGCCCATAACGATATAAACAGAGTTTTAAACCAATGGAACCCTATAGAAGATGCTAAGAATAATAAAGAACTTCAATCTGTAGCAGGAATAGTACAAAGAATAATTAATGAAAAATCGGGTATTGGCTATTACAATTTTAATGGAAGATATATATACAATGCATTTACACCGGTAAAAGGGACAAACTGGTTTATATCTGTTGCTGTAGACCGGAATGAAGCCTTAGCAGCTGTACCTACATTACAAATGACAATAATTATAACTGGATTAGTGATTTTAGTCTTTGGAATAGCAGTTAACTACTTCCTTGGTAATACTCTAGCTAAACCAATAATCTCAGCAGTTGAATATGCAAAGGTCTTAGCAAATTTAGACTTGACCAATGAGGTTCCGGAAAAGTATTTAAAACAAAAAGATGAAATTGGAATGTTAGCTAATGCAATTCAAACAATGCAGAAGGTATTTAAAGAAACAATAGGGAATATAAAAGAAAAATCCAACGAAGTTACTGCTAACTCTGAATCATTAGCAGCTGTCTCTGAAGAAATGACATCATCTTCCCAAGAATTGGCATCAACGATGCAACAGGTGGCAGAAGGAGCGACAAATCAGGCCCAAGATTTAGAGGATATAGTTAAATCTTTAGGAGAATTAACGGATAATATAGAACAGGTCTATGGAGAGCTGGATAAAGTAAAAAGAGAAACAGAAAATACTTCAGATAAGGCAAATGTAGGTAAAAGGGAAATGGATGTCTTGATAAAATCAATAGAAGATATAAAAAATGCCTTTGAATTAGTTGTGGCTAAAGTAGAGAGGTTGACTAATTCGGTAAAAGAAATAACTGGTATCACAGAGCTTATTTCAAATATATCAGAACAAACGAACCTCTTAGCTCTAAATGCCGCAATAGAGGCAGCCAGGGCAGGAGAGCATGGTAGAGGATTTGCAGTAGTATCTGAAGAAGTTAGAAAGCTGGCTGAAGAATCAAAACAATCGACGGAAAAAATAGTGACTTTGGTAAATTCTATAACAAAGGATACCGATGAAGTGATAACGACTTCTAAAGAAGTAGAAAAATCTGTAAAGGAACAGGCTTCTTCTGTTGAAAATACTGTGAAAGCCTTTGGTGACATTTTAGAATCAGTAGAAAATATTGCTCCCCTAATGGAAAATACATATCGAGCTATGGAGGAAATTTTAAAGTCAAAGGATGTAGTTATGGAAAAAGCGGAGCAGGTAAGTGCAGTAACAGAGGAGAGTTCTGCAGCTACAGAAGAAGTAGCGGCATCCTCAGAAGAATTGTCGGCATCAAGTCAAGAAGTAGCAGCAACTGCCCAGAATTTAAGTCAGATAGCTGCAGATTTAATGGAAAAGGTAAATCGCTTTAAAGTATAAAGGTGGTAGCTTTATAGCTACTACCTTTTTTGTATGTAGGCAAAGTAAGTTGGATTTAATCGTAAAAATAAAGGAAAATTTAGAATGGACAGAGAATATAATTGATTTGAGGAGGGATTTTATGGGAGCTAAATTTACTTTACAAGAAATTATCTTAGCGGCTTTGACAGTGGCGGGAGTTTTTACTATTTCTTATTTATTATTGCCAATTATGGCGATGTTCCCAGTTTTTATCTATAAACCTTTGCTTTTAACCCCTATTTTTTCAGTATTAGTATTTATGCTTATCAACAATATACCTAAGGTTGGAATACTAATAATTTTTTCTACTATACTTTCCGGAATTTTGTTCCTTTTATCTCCTATTATGTTTTTTATTCCCTTAACTGCAGGGATTTTAGTTGAATTGCTAATCTGGATAGTTTTTAGAGGTTATAAAAATATTAAAGAAAAAATTGTCGCTGCTTCTTTATACCCTGCCCTACAAATTCCCGTTGCTTTAATTTTTGCTATTTTACTTGGTGGAGGGGAGTATAGAAAGGTCTTAGCAAATCTATGGTTAGTAGGTGTATTTACCCTTTTAAGTTTTTTCTTTGGGGCCTTTATTTTACTTAGTTTTAAAAGGTTATTAAACAAAAAGTTTATAAAAATTTAATATATAAAAATATTGACAAGTATTTTATTTAAATTTTAAAATTATTTAAATAAATATTACGGGGTGAGAGGGTTGAAAAAGAAAATATTGTTGGTTATATCAATAATACTGCTGAGTATATTTGGAGTAGGCATTTATACACAATTATTGTATCCAATAAAAATAGAAAAGGTAGTTGTGTTATATGATCCTCCCTATGAAGAAGAGCTAGATAATATTATAAAGAAAGGATTAATTCTATCACCAGATGATATATTTATTTCTCAAAAAAATTTTCTTCTGATAGAATAGAAGATTATACATGGTTGGTATTTTTCCCTGAAGTTAAGAGTAGAAGTATTATACCAGTGGATTCTGTATTATTTTTCCCAAATAAGATAGATAAAAGTATTAAAGAAGATGTGATATACTTTGGCAACACTTTTACAATTGATAGGATAAGGCCCTTTCAGAAAAGTAGCCTTTTTTACTGTGTTTTATACTACTCCCAAGGCAAGGTATCAGAGGAGGAAATAAAGGAGATAGTAGAAAAAGTTGATGTAAATATTTACTTACAAAGGAGATGGCTAGGAACAAGGAAAATAAGGTTTAAAATACCAATGGATAGGTTAGTGATTGAAGAGAGGATTAGAGAGTAGAGAACTAAATATTATTTATAAATATTTTTTTCTGAATTATTGACAAATTATATATATATATATATATAATTTGTCTAAGGGGGAGATATAAAGAAGGGAGAAGGAGAAATGAAAAAAAGAATAGTAATAAGTATTTTTGTTTTAATCTTACTTATAACTAGCAGTACAGCACTAGCATATCAACCGTATAATGGAGCCTATGCTGCCCAATATGCCCTTAACCATTATAATAATCCAAATCCTAATTTCAATGAGTGGAGTGCTGATTGTACTAATTTTGCATCTCAGGCTGTATGGGCAGGAGGATTTCAAATGGTTTATCCCAATTCCCCGTTAAGAATTGGGGTTATGGATACCAGTAACCATTGGTTTAGTAGAAAAATAAGGGAAGAAAGGGGAGTTTGGCCATTAAGATGGACGGTTGAGGGTTGGGCAGAAAGTAGTACTTGGATAAGGGTAGAAAGAAATCGAGGATTTTACCCTTACTGGAAAGGGATTTTAGGACCTAATGTAATAGAAACTTCAAATTGGCGAACATTATTATCCCATGCTAAACCTGGAGATATAATTCAATTAAGAAGAAGTGGAGAACAACATAGATCTCATTCAATTGTTGTGACACAAGTAACTAATGATAATATATATATAGCACAAAGATCTGCAAATAGAAAAGGTGATGTAAAAGATATTAGTGAGAGGTATTCGCATTTTACACTATTTAAATTTAATAGTATTCCTGTAAATTTCCCATTAGAATAAAATAATTAACAATTATATCTCCCCTTGTGAATAAAATTACTAAGAGGTGAGAGGGTTGAAAAAGAAAATATTGTTGGTTATATCAATAATACTGCTGAGTATATTTGGAGTGGCCATTTATACACAATTATTGTATCCAATAAAAATAGAAAAGGTAGTTGTGTTATATAATCCCCCCTATGAAGAACAACTAGATAATATTATAAAGAAAGGGTTAACTCTATCAACAGATGATATATTTATTTCTCAAAAAAATTTTTCTTCTGATAGAATAGAAGATTATACATGGTTAGTATTCTTCCCTGAAGTTAAGAGTAGAAGTATTATACCAGTGGATTCTGTATTATTTTTCCCAAATAAGATAGATAAAAGTATTAAGGAAGATGTGATATACTTTGGAAACACTTTTACAATTGATAGGATAAGGCCCTTCCAGAAAAGTAGTCTTTTTTATCGTGTTTTATACTACTCCCAAGGCAAGTTATCAGAGGAGGAAATAAAGGAGATAGTAGAAAAAGTTGATGTAGATATTTACTTACAAAGGAGATGGCTAGGAACAAGGAAATTAAGGTTTAAAATACCAATGGATAGGTTAGTGATTGAAGAGAGGATTAGAGAGTAGGAAGGGGGATAAAGGGAAATGGGAGAGGCGATATTAGAAACGGTAAACTTATCTAAAAGTTATGACAATATATATAAAGCTAATAATAATATTAACATTAAAATAAAGATAGGGGAAATAGTAGCAATTGTAGGACCTAGTGGTTCGGGGAAAACGACATTATTAAATTTAATTAGTGGTTTAGAAAAACCAAGTGAGGGAGATGTGATATATAAAGGGAAAAAGATAAACAAATTATCTGATAAAGCCCTTTCTAAAATCCGGTTAAAGGAATTTGGTTTTGTTTATCAGTTTTTTAATTTAATTCCAACATTAACAGCAATGGATAATATAACCTTACCACTAATTTTAAACAAAGTTGATGTCGATAAAAAATTTTTAAATACAATCTTGGAGATCTTAGGATTAACAGGGAAAGAACATCACCTGCCAAGTCAACTTTCCGGTGGTGAGCAACAAAGGGTAGCGGTAGCTAGAGCCCTTATACATAAACCCCAAATTATTTTTGCAGATGAGCCGACCGGTAATTTAGACTCTCAAAATAGTTTTAATGTACTAAAGTTAATGAAAGATTGTGTCAAGGAATTTAATCAAACTCTGATTTACGTTACCCATAATCAAGAATTAGCAGAAATGGCAGGAAGGAAAATATCATTATTGGATGGGATAGTAGTATGAAGGGGTATATAAAAATCTGTAAAAGTTTTCTAAAGGGTAATTTAAAGTATTTTTTTTCTCTTTTACTAATTACTGCCTTGGCCAGTGGTTTGCTGAGTTTTTTTATTATGGGAACAGAAAATCAGCGGGAGCTTGATCTTGAAAGTACTAAAAGAATTTATGGCCGTTATCACATAGAGGTACGGGGAAGTAACCCTAAAATTTTAGAAGAAATACATGAAAGAAGTAGTATTAAAAGAGCTTCGGTTTATCAAAGGGAAGTTATAAGATTGGGGCAAAGGTATGTTAATATAATTTATACTGAGCCAGATTACTTTTTACTATCCCCTAAAAAAATTATCAGTGGTAGTTTTCCAGATAAAGAAAATGAAATTATGATTCAAAGGGAACTCCTTTACTTACATTTTGGTATCGATGATGTAGATAAAGCTATAGGAGAGAAAGTTGAGATTAATTCACAGGAATATAGGATTTCAGGGATATATGTAGATAACCAACAACCTTTAAGTATCAGGGGAGAATATAGCTTAATATTACCCTTAACCACTTTGCCGGAAGAATTTAATATTTTAATAGAGTTTAAAGATAGTGAAAGTATATACGGAGAAGCTACAGACATATATGACAAGTACAGAAAAGAGTATCGGATTACAATAGGGGAGAACTTTGAATTACTGACTAAACTAGGTTATGGAGAGCTGGGAGAAAAATTAGAGCAGGATGCTAGGAAAAGCACATTGTTTTATCTAGTTGTATTAATAAATGTAACAATTTTTGCCGTTAGTAATGCTTTAAATATTTTTTTACACAAAAATAATAAGAATATAGCTATTTATAGGTTATTAGGATTAAGTGGAATTAAAATCTCCTTTATATTAGCTGGATTTAACAGTTTAATTTTACTTATAGGATTTTTGTTTGGAGTGATATTAGCTTTTATAGCTTCCTTAGTATCATTTTATTATTTGAATATAGATATTTTTAAAAACTTAATATTTCCTTTAAGAGATATAGTTATTTATAATCTTATCGCCTACATTATTATCTATTTCACAGGATTTCTAACAATATATAAAATATGTAGGTTAACACCAATACAACTTTTTAAAATTTCCAACAGTGGTTATTTTAAGTTGTATAAGAAAAAAATTAATAAACCTTTCTTAAATCCAGAGAAAAAGTTATTTGCTAACTTCCTTAGATTGTCATATAATAAGTTCCGGTTTAATCTACTAAAACATTTTGCTATCCTCATTTCTATTGCATTGTCTATCTCATTTTTGATTTCTATGTTTGATATACGGCAACTAAGTCTAGAAAATGAGAGATATTTTAAAGAAAAGGCTGATTTTCTTATAGAAGTAGATTTCATTTTAACGGAAGAAATAGAAAGGATGTTAAAATCTATAGAAGCAATTGAAGAAGCTCAGCTTATTGAAATTAGAGAAAGATATGGAACTATTACTATACCTAAAGAGCATTTAAATAGAAAGTTCGTAAACCACTTAAAAATGGAGAATACCTATGTTTTAGCATTTGACAATGTTTATACGGATACTGTGGACTTACATCTTACCCTCATAGGCTATAACAGGGAAGAACAAAATATTTTAGGTATAGAACCACAACTAGAGGGCAATGTAGGATTAATATACAACAAACTTTTATCAGAGTTTAATATAGAAAAACAATTAGATATCCTTGGGGAAGGGATAATAACTTATTTAGAGATTGATATGTCATCAGAATTAAACTTTACTGAAAAAAGAGAAAAAATTAAGCTAGTAGGAGAAATAGATAACATTATTTATCCCGTTGCCTATGCTAGGAATTCACTAGTAATAGTAGTTGATAAAGATTTTTTCGACAAACTATACCCTAATTATAAAAGTAGTAAATATGTGGTAAATTTAACGGATAAAAGCCCTGAAACCTATGAAAAGGTTCGCAAGCAAATAGTGGGATTACATGGATTAACAGTAATTGATTATCAAGAGTTAAATGCTGAACTAAGGGAACTGAGAAGATTGAGTCTGCTTATATTTGGAACTTTGGTAGTTTTTTTATTTGGGGTAACCTGTTTTAACCTTTACTCTATGTTTAATATGAGGATAATAATAAACTACCATGAGTATAAAACTTTTATTTTATTAGGATTAAACAGAGGTTTTATAGCTTTCCTTAACTTTTTGGAAGCCCTTTACGGACTTTTATTTGCCATTCCTATTGCGGGAATACTTACATTTATAATGACTAAGTTTTATTACAACATTTTGGTAAACTCTCTGTTGTTTTACAGACCTTATAAATACCCTATAAACCATTTCCTTTCTGTAGTAATTTTAATAGTGCTAATTTACTTACTGATTTCTCTATTAGCAACAAAAGAAATCAAAAAACTAGATATAAATCCAAGGCAAATAGATGTTGTATAGTAAAAGACCAGGGGATTCCCTGGTCTAAGTTTGTTTATTGGCTGTCTTAATATGTGCGGATTTTTTTTTCTGGAAAATTGGAAAGGTCTACTTCATCTAGAAGTTTTTCAGGGAAGGTGACATAGCGGGGGTCCCCATCACTGATATAACGAAGATGGGGGTTTCTTTCAAAATAGTCTAGCCAATAGTAAAGATAACCGTATTCAAAGGGATCTTCTCCTCTAATTCTAGGTATTCTTAAGGGATTAAAATCCTTATGAAAGGGGGAATGGCTAGGATGGGATCCTACAAGTAAAATTCCTTTATGGTGATATTCCGTTCCTTCATACTGACCTTTGATAGCATAAGGGTATAACTCTTCTTTGGGATGGGCACCAAAGGGTAGAGCTAATGTATCGATTTGATAATCAGGCAAATAAGACTGGATTTCTTTAACTAATCCGCCCATCTGCCTTTGCATTTCTTCAGGAGAAGTAATAGTGCTTAAATTAGGATGGGTTAAAGTATGGTTTCCAATATCCATACCAAACCTTACAAGTTCCTCAAGTTTTCTTTTAGTATGTTCTGGCTGCCGAAATGGGTTTGAATTGACAAAAAAAGTAGCAGCAGTTCCTAAACCGGGATTTTTTTCATTCATTTCTAATAATATTCCTACAGCGGAATCGGGATCTATTACCCATTCTCCATCCTTTTCAATATATCTAAATTGACCTTCTGTACCATCATCAAAGGTGATTACAACGGGGCTATAGCCAGCAGGTACCGAGATTTCCCCCCTTAATACATCCCGTAAAGAGACTAACCGGTATCCATTATCATACAATGTTTGCAAATCCCTTCTGAAATTATCAGGGGTACGAATCCATTCCCTCTCCTCAGGCCCAATTTGATGGTACATCAGAACCATAATCCTTCCTAATTCATTTGGTCTTATTTTTTGGAAGTCTATCTCTTCATCGATTAACTCTTCTTCATTTTCGGTATCTGTTTCTTTATCAACTTGGTCTTGAGGTATTCCATCATCATTCACCCCTTTAGTATTTGAAGGTGTTGTAGTACAAGCAGATAACAAGATAAAAACTGAAAAGATTACTATAAATATTTTCTTAAACATTTCCCTCTCCCTTTCCCTAGATAGATCTTAAAATAATTATAACATTAAACCGGTGTTTTTTCATCGGCTTTCTTTTCCAACGAAAATTTTTTATTAGAATTGTTTATACTTTTCCATATGTTATAATATAGAGGTAGGACTAAATAAAAAGTTGGGAGAGATAATAATTGGACATTCTTGGAGTATTTTTAGGCTTACTTTTAATTATAATTTTAGTTCGTAAAAATTTAAATGTAGGATGGGCGATGGTTATCGCTGCCTTAGTTATAAGTGTCTTTGCAGGAATGACCTTTACAGATACATTACTTGCATTTAAAAAAGCACTGTTTTCAGAGACCTTTAGAAACTTAGCTTTAACCGTTCTCTTTATTTCCCTTTTAGGTTATATAATGAAAAAAACAGGAGCTTTAGATGTAATGATAAATTCCTTGATTTCCCTATTAGGTGGGGGAAAATTGTTAGTTATCACTATACCAAGTATCATAGGGCTGTTAACAGTGCCCGGTGGTGCCATTTTATCAGCCCCCATGGTAGGGGAAAGTGGCGGGAAATTAGGTTTAACGAAAGAACAAATGACAGCAATCAACATCTTTTTTAGGCATATTTGGTTTCCTATTTATCCCCTCTATCCAGCTTTATTAGTAGTTTCTGGTTTGACAGGAATTAGTTCACTTAAAATAATGGTTTTATCCCTTTTGCCGGTATTGATGGCAGTAGCTGTAGCTAGTAAAACGATGTTTAAAGGTGCTATAAAAATAGAGAAAAATGGAGAAGTTGATAAAACAAAGGGGTTAAAAGGATTTATTTATAGTATGTTACCGGTTATAAGTATTCTATTTTTAGCTCTGGTATTAAATGTGTATTTTCCTTTAGCAGTTCTTATAGGGGTAATTATAGCTTTATTGAGTTTCCTAAAGGAAGGGGAAAATTCAATCACTAGAATTAAAACAATGGTACTTCCAGGAATAAATTTTTCTATGGTAATATCGGTTTTGGGTATAATGGTATTTAAAGAGGTGTTGGAAGCTAGTTCTGTTTTATCTAATTTAATGGTCAGGATGATGGAGTTAGGGCTCCCTATTGGCTTTTTAAGTTTTATTTCAGCAATTTGTTCAGGTTTAATTACCGGTTCCAATACGGCGTCTTTAGGGATAACCCTTCCAGTATTTTTACCCCTTTTAGGGGAAAACCCCCTTCCCGTTATTCTCTTAATTTTTATGGCCTCCCTGTTAGGCTATATCCTTTCCCCAGTACATCTTTGTTTGATTTTAACAAAACAACATTTTAATTGTGATTATAAAGGGTTTTACAAACTCTTTATTTGGCCGGTATTTTTTCTGATTCTTACAACGGTAGTTATATCTACTATTTTAATGTTTGCTTAAAAAACTTATGTTGGAGTGATTTAGATGGAAAACCTTTTAAGACAAATTCCCTCTGTAACAAAGTTATTAGAAACAAAAAAGGGAAAAGAGTTAATAGAAATCTTTGGTAGAGAGGAGTTTTTAAGGATTTGTCGGGAAAAATTAGGAGAAATTAGAGAATTTATTTCTAGTCAAGGTAAAGTACCTATGGAAAGTTTAGAGGAAGAAAAAATTTTATTAGAAATAGAAAAGAAGCTGAAGTTAATAAAACGGAAGAGCTTAACTAAGGTAATAAATTGTACAGGGACTATTTTACACACTAACTTAGGTAGGGCCCCTTTAGCAGCAAATGCTTTAGAAAAAATACTAGAAGTAAGTCGAGGGTACAGTAATCTAGAGTTTGACTTAGAAAGAGGGGAAAGGGGCTCTAGAACCTTAGGTATCAGAGAACAACTAGCCCAATTATTAGGTGTAGATGACTGTGTAATAGTTAATAACAATGCCGGAGCGGTTTTGTTGGTACTATCTGCCTTAACAAAGGGCAAAGAAGTAATAATTTCTAGAGGACAGTTGGTAGAAATTGGTGGATCCTTTCGGATACCAGAAATTATGGAACAAAGTGGCAGTATTTTAAAGGAAGTAGGAACGACCAATAAAGTCCATTTAAAGGATTATCAAAGGGCCATCAATGAAAACACCGGAGCTATAATGCGGGTCCATACTAGTAATTACCGAATAGTTGGTTTTACTCAAGATGTGGATCTACAAACCTTAAGTAAACTTGCCCATGAAAACAATTTACCACTAATTGATGACTTAGGGAGTGGTACTTTAATTGATTTGATCCCTTGGGGTATCTACGATGAACCTACTGTTACCCAGTCAATTAAAATGGGTGCAGATGTTGTTACCTTTAGTGGAGATAAGCTACTAGGGGGTCCCCAATGTGGAATTATTGTAGGCAAAAGGGAATACATTGATATTATTAAAAAACATCCAATGATGAGAGCCCTTCGTTGCGATAAATTGGTATTATCTGCTTTAGGGGCTACCTTAGAACTTTATCAAAAAGGGGAAATAGAGAAGATCCCTATCTATGCCTTTTTGCACAGACCTGTAGAAGAATTAAAAGGGATGGCAAAAAGATTAACGGAAAATTTAGCTAAAGAAAAGTTTATAATTAAAGAGGACCATTGTTATGTAGGTGGTGGAGCTTTACCAACCCATGAATTACCTACTGTAGTAATCAAACTAAATTCTCAGATACCTCCCCATGATTTAGCACAATGGTTTAGAAATCTAGAGATACCTGTTATTGGGAGGATACATAAAGGGGAATTTTACCTCGACTTAAAAGGAGTTTTTCCTGAGGACATTCCTTATTTACAAGAGGTTTTAAGTAAATTATAAAGGGGGGATTTTGATGGCCCATGTAATTATAGGTACTTCTGGCCATGTTGATCACGGAAAAACTAGTTTAATAAAAGCCCTTACCGGGGTGGATACCGATAGATTAAAAGAAGAAAAAGAGCGGGGAATTACCATCCAGTTAGGATTTACATATTTCCATTTACCTGATGGCAGCAAAGCTGGAATTGTAGATGTCCCTGGCCATGAAAAGTTTGTTCGGAACATGTTAGCTGGTGTCGGGGGAATGGATATAGTCCTTTTGGTAGTAGCTGCCGATGAAGGGGTAATGCCCCAGACAAAAGAACATTTAAATATTCTAAAGTTATTAGATGTTAAAAAAGGTATAGTGGTTATAACGAAAAAAGATTTAGTAGATGAAGAATTACTAGAACTGGTAAAGGAAGATATTAAAGATCATGTCAAAGGTTCCTTTTTAGAAGGGGCTCCCTTTGTACCGGTTTCTTCGGTAACAGGGGAAGGGATTGATGAACTAAAAGAAGAAATCATTAGATTAACATCAAATGTAGAAGAACGGGAAATTAAAGATTTTTTTCGACTGCCGGTAGATAGGGTTTTTACTTTAAAGGGGTTTGGAACAGTAGTGACAGGAACATTGAAAGATGGAGTTGTTTCAGTTGGGGATTCTTGTATTCTCTACCCCAGCGGTAAAGAAGTAAAGGTAAGGAGTATCCAAGTTCATGGTGAAAAGGTAGAAAAGGCTTACCCTGGTCAGCGAACAGCCATCAATATTACTGGAGTGGAAAAAGAAGAAGTAAGTATGGGAGATCTTTTAACTACCTTTGGATATCTCACACCACAAAATAAAGTTAATTGTGTTTTAAATTTATTGGAAGATGCACCGACATTAAAAAATGGTGAAATGGTAAGGTTTCATTGGGGCACAGAAGAGACTTATGGAAGGGCTGTCCTATTAGATCGGGAAGAGTTGGCACCTGGTGAAAAATGTTATTGTCAAATCCGTCTAAATAGTCCTGTAGTAGTGGCAAGGAATGATCATTTTGTTATCCGGTCGATGTCCCCAGTGGATACAATAGGGGGCGGGGTAGTACTGGAAAGTACTTTAAAGAGGGTTCCTAGGTATAATAATAATGTTTTACAGAAGTTTGAAATTTTGGAAAAGGGAAGTATGGAAGAAAAGATTTTACTGGGGTTAAAGGAACACTCTGCTAAGGGTGTTACTAAAGATGAGTTAGGGGTATTACTACAAATTGATAAAAGGGAAATAGAAGGGGTATTAGATAAATTAATAGAAAAGGATAGGGTGTTGATTTTAGCAGAGGATGGAAAAGAGATTTTAGTAGAATCTTCGATTTATAATTTTATAACAAAGGAAATAGAGGAATTGTTAAAAGATTATCACCAAAAATTTCCTTTAAGGGAAGGGATAAATAAAGAAGAGCTTCGAAGTAAATTAGGGGATCTTTACAGTGTCAAATTATTAAACTCTATTTTAAAGAAAATGGAAAAAGATGGTGTTATCCATACTTCAGACCTTTACATTGGTCACAGAGATTTTAAAATCACCCTATCAGAAAAAGAAGAGCAAAAGATTGGGGAGGTTTTAAAACAAATCGGAGAGCTGACCTTTAAACCACCGACTAAAGAAGAAGTAAGCCTAGATAATAAGCTATTAGAGTATTTAATAGCCCAAGGGAAAGTTATCCCCATCGAAAACTTCCTCTTTCACCCTGAAGTTTTCCATCAAGGGGTAAAAAAAGTTGTTGAGCTTATTAAAGATAACCCTAAAGGTGTTAATATTGGTCAAATAAAAGAAGTATTAGATACCACTAGAAAATACTTAGTTCCCTTTTTAGAGTACTTAGATGGTGAAGGAATTACGAGAAGGATCGGAGAAGTAAGGATTTTAGGGAGCAAGGGAAGGGAGATGGTATAAGTGAATTTAAATCTCCTCAAAACCTTTATAACTGTAGTGGAAGAAGGGAATTTTTCTAAAGCGGCACAAAAACTCCACCTTTCTCAACCAGCTGTTAGTATGCAAATGCAAACTTTAGCTCAAGAATTAGAAATAGATCTTTTCTTAAAAGTAGGGAAAAAAGTTCAGTTAACAGAAGGGGGAGTAATCCTTTACAAAGAAGGTAAAGTCTTATTAGAAAACTGGCAAAATCTATTAACAAATCTGGATAACTTTAAAAATCAATTATCCGGCAAACTAAGAATAGGAGCCAGTACTATTCCTGGCCTTTATTACCTTCCTAAAAGGATTAAAAAATTTAAAGAGCTTTATCCTAAAACAGATTTTATAATCAACATAGATCATTCGGGGAAAATAATTGAAGAACTAGTAGAGGGAGAAATAGATCTAGCTTTTGTAGGGAAAAGGGTAAATAAAGCTGGTATCAGCAGCTGTAAGTGGATGAAAGACAATTTAGTCCTCATAAAACCCAAAGGTTTACCCCTCATTTCTCAAATGACCGTTAAAGATTTACAAAAATACCCTTTGATTATTCGGAAAGAAGGTTCAGCTACAAGGGCGTTGATGGAAGAAAAATTAAAGGAAAAAGGAATAAAATTAGAAGACTTGGATGTAGTTTTAGAACTAGATAGTACCGAAAGTGTTATAGCTTCAGTGGAAGCGGGGATAGGGTTATCCTTTGTTTCTGAAATTGCTGCAGCAAAATATATTCAATTAGGAACTATAGAGATAGTTCCAATAGACCTTGATTTATCTCGGGATTTATTTTATGCCTTTAGAAGTGATAGAATTCACAGCAATTTGTTAGAAAGTTTCCTTTTACACTTAGAGCAAAGGGGGTAGTTTCATGGAGTTTAAATTAACTAGTTTTAGTCCAGCTGCTGGTTGAGGAGCCAAAATAGGTCCGGGTGACCTTGAAGGTATTTTGAAAGACATAACAACCCCTGTAAACAGTAATTTGTTAGTAGGCTATCAAAAGGGGGATGATGGAGCTGTTTTTTTAGTTCCCCAAGGGAAAGCAGTTGTTCAAACACTAGACTTTTTTACACCAATGGTAGATGATCCCTTCATCTTTGGCCAGATAACCGCTGCCAATGCCGTAAGCGATATTTACGCTATGGGAGGGGACCCCCAATTTGCTTTAAATATAGTGGCTTTTCCCATATGTACTTTACCTGTAGATATCCTTAAAGAAATTTTAAAAGGGGGAGCGGAAAAATTAACAGAAGCAGGGGTCAGTATAGTAGGGGGTCATAGTATCGATGATCCTTCCCCTAAATATGGCCTTAGTGTTACTGGATTTGTTGATCCCCAAAGGGTGTGGAAAAATGAAGGTTGTAAAGAAGGACAAGATTTAATACTTACTAAACCCTTAGGTAGCGGAATAATTACTACAGCTATAAAAGGGGAAATGGCGGAAAAAGAAGCTATAGACCATGCTATAAAAGTTATGACAACCCTTAACAAAGGGGCGAAGGAAGTATTAGAAAATTTCCCCGTAACCTGTTGTACAGATATTACCGGATTCGGTTTAGTAGGACATAGTATTGAAATAGCAACTGCATCGGGAGTGGATATTTATTTTGATCATCGACAAATACCGATAATTACCGGAGCAGAGGAATATGCTTCCTATGGGTTAATACCTGCTGGGGCCTATCGGAATAGGGAACATTTTAAAGCTAAGGTAGAAATAGGTAAAAATGTCCCTCAAACTATAGATGATATCATCCATGATCCCCAAACTTCCGGTGGTTTGCTATTTAGTTGTGATCCCCATTTAACCGATACAATTATTGGAGAAATGGAGAAAAAAGGAATTGGGGCTAAGAAAATAGGATGGACAACTAA
>NZ_FOIF01000043.1 GCF_900111575.1 Anaerobranca gottschalkii DSM 13577
AGAGCTGATTAGATAAAAGGAAGAAGGGGTGAGGAACAGGACGTTCCGAAAGCTCTATTGAGCCATGGACGGCGAATTAGAGCGGTACCCTTCTTCCTTTTAGATAGAAGCCAAAAATTAGACGGAGACTTTGTTAGAATGTTTAATTACCACAGTCTTTTTAAAATGACTTTGTCTACAAACTAAGGCTTTATTGCAAAAACAATAAAAGCCCTAATTTTTACTTTCTAATTTTTCAATAATTAAATCTATATGTTCCTTTATTTCCTGCAAAGTCAGGCGATAATCGTCTAATGTCCCGCCAAAGGGATCTGCTACATCTAGTTCTTCAACTATTTTATATAACTTTTGTAGTTCCTCTAGTTCATTTTTAAATTTAGATTTAAGTTCTTCTAAATTTTTCTCATCACTACTTAATTCTTTACCTTGTATTATTATACTTTCTAACTCTGCAATTCTTTTAATAATACTTTCTAAATCTATTCCTTTAGCATACTCTTTTAAAGTAAATATTTTATCTTTAAATTCTGGATATTGATTTATCAGTCTGTTTTTATGCCTTAAAGTCATTGTTAAAACTAAATCAACTTCTGCTAATTTCTCTTTAGTTATTTGTTGAGATCTATGTTCCTTTAATTCTATACCCAAATCCTTTAATGCTAATACTGCGTTTTCACTGGCCGGTAAATTATCAATAGCATCAGTACCCGCTGATAAAAAATAACCTTCTTTAATTTTCTCTTTAATATAGGCTTCTGCCATTGGACTTCTACATGTGTTACCAGTACAAACAAAGAGGACTTTCAAAGTATCACTCCTTTATTGACTTAAAATACTACCATTTTTATTCCTAAAAGGATTAAAACTAATCCTCCAAAAAATTCAGACCGTTCTCCAAACCACTCACCAATAAACCAGCCAAAAGTTAACCCTATGGCAGTCATTATTCCTCCTAATAAACCAAATATCCCTACTACTAAATATAAAGGAAAACCTACTGTACCAAGGCCAAAACCTACAGTTAAGGCATCTATACTTACACTAAATGCTAAAATAATTAAGCTCCAACCGGTAAGTTTAATATTGAATACATCCTTTTTGCCTTTTCTAGTTTCATATATCATATTTATCCCTATTATAACTATTAAAAAGCTCCCTACATATTTTCCATACTCTCCTAAAGCAGTTCCTAGTAATTCCCCTAATAAAACTCCTATTAAAGGCATTACTACATGGAAGAAACCTATAAGGCAACTGATTTGGGTTATTTTGTAAAGGCAAATTTTTGTCATTCCTATACCAATTGATAAACTAAAGGCATCTGTCCCTAAAGCTAAACCCATTAGAATTACTTGTACTAATGCTAAAGAATGACTATCTGTATTGAAAGCAGGGATTTCCAGCCCTGCTGTTAAGGCAAAGTAGATAAAAAGGGTAATTAAGACTAAGGCCATTTTCATGGACTTTTTAGTTATATAGATAACCACTTTTTTCCCCATTAAATCATCCCCTTAAGTTACTTACAAAATAACTTATTCAGATGATATCAATATTATTCCCACAGGCTTTATTTAGTCTATTGGAAATTGCAATTCCTAACCCTTGAGGATGATTTATACCCCTAGATAAAATATAGTTAACTCTCAAAGTATCAAAATCCCTTAAAGATTTATATAAATTATTAGCCACGGATAACAAGTTGTTTTTACTACCCACTGGAATAATATGTAGCCTGTCAGCTTTTATTATTTTATCTATATCTTCATCAAAACATAAAACTCCAACATTTTCATAATTTTTTAACAGTTGGGGGATTCTTTTGTTAATTTCCTCTATTACGTTATTATCTTCTCCTAAAATTATTTTCATAGGAGCTTGTGGTTGATAATGTCGATATTTTACTCCTGGCGATAAAATCCTACCTTTTTGAATATCTGTATATTCTTCCACTTCAACTACTTCCCTTAATTCTTCATAAGTTATAGAACCTGGCCTTAAAATTTTAGCTTTACCCTTAGATAAATCTAAAACAGTCGATTCTATCCCTATGGTGGTATTTCCTCCTTGAAAAATATAATCAACTTTTCCGTATAAATCTTCTATAACATGCTCATGATTAGTAGGGCTAGGTCTCCCTGAAGTATTGGCGGAAGGGGCAGCTACAGGCAAATCAGCTTCTTTAATAAGTTCTAATGCTAAAGGATGTCCTGGCATCCTTAAAGCTACTGTGTCTAACCCCCCTAATGTTACTTCTGGAATTACATTTTTTTTAGCTTGTAAAATCACTGTTAGAGGCCCTGGCCAAAAATTCTCCACTAAGAGGTAAAATTCTTTAGGAATATTAACTGCCAACCTTTCCACCCAAGATAAATTACCTAGATGTAAAATTAAAGGATTATCGGCAGGTCTTCCCTTAGCCAAATAAATTTTCTGTACTGCTTCCTTATCCAAACCATTAGCCCCTAATCCATAAACGGTTTCAGTAGGGAAAACCACCGTTTTCCCTTGTTTTATCGCTTCAGCAGCAATCTTTATATCTTGTTTATTTGTATTTAACAGCTGTGTTTTAACCATTTTTTATCCTCTTTTTCCTTTTGATATTAGTAATATATAAAAGGAAGCAGTTAACGGAATTGTTAATATTAAACCTAAACTACCTACTATAGACCGAACTACCTCTGTTGCAATTAAATCCATATTTATAATACGATCATAGGAAGTTTCGTAAGCCCTAAAAATTAGTAAAAGGGGAAGGGAACTTCCAGTATATGCCAAAATCAATGTGTTAACCATAGTCCCCATAATATCTCTACCTACATTCATCCCTGCTTTTAATAAAGCAACTGGTTTTATTTCTGGTAAAGAATTTTGTATTTCAGCCATTGATGATGCCACAGACATTCCTACATCTAGCACCGCTCCTAAAGTTCCGATAATTATCCCTGCAAAAAGGAGGCCTTGAATATCAATTTTAATTGCTTCGTCAATAAAGGAAAGCATTTGAGCTTCTTCTGAACTAAAGCCTGTTAAATGGGCTACTTTGCCAAAAATTACAGCTAATGCTCCCGCTACAATTAAACCACCAATTACTCCAAAGGTGGCAGCAAGACTTTTATTGTTTACTCCTCCAATTATAAATAAAGTTAAAACTGCTATTAAACTAGAAAATGAAATGGCTAAGATCAATGGGTTATAGCCTTTCAAGATTAAAGGCAATAAACCTAAAATAATTACTATTCCCATTATCGTTAAGGTTATCAATGCTTTAAAACCTTTCAATCCACCAATTAGCAACAAAACTACGACAAAAATCCCTACAAGGATATATATATAGTAATCCCTTGCATAACTTTGTATTCCAATATTGATTATTTCATCTCCTGATAATTCGGCATACAAAAGAACCCTTTGTCCGACTCTAAGATCAAGGTCGTATAAAGGATGGCCCATTTTAACATTCTCTAATTCAAACTCTTTACCATAAAATTTTCCCTTAGATGTAATTCTAACACGGAAATCTTGTCTTCCTAAATAAAATTGGTGTTCTGTATCTTCTTCATAGGGTCCAACATAGGTTATTATACCTCTCAAGACTGTATATGGGGGTATTTGGTTGTCGGTATCATATAAATTTATATCTTGATCATTAGAATTTGCCCATACCCCTGCACTAAGAAAAAGGAGAAATATCATACATAGGGTGGACATTACAATTTTCTTCATACTTATTCCTACCCTTCTACACAGTTTTGACATATTCCATAAAATTTTAAATGGTGACCTGTTATTTTAAATTGATATTGTTTTTCTATTTTTTCTTCTAATTGGTCAAGTAAGTCTTCCGCTACTTCAAATACTTCATTACACTTACTGCAAATTAGGTGATGATGATGATGGTCCTCTTCCTTTAATTCATAGCGACTTCTACCATCACCAAAATTCAATTTATGTATTATATCTAATTCTTCAAAAAGTTCTAAAGCTCTATAAATGGTGGCTAAGCCTATATCACCCTTTTCACCTTTAATTATTTCATAAATCTCTTCAGCACTCATATGTTTATCTGTATTTTCCAATAAAATTTCCAATATTCTAGCCCTTTGATTAGTAACTTTGTACCCAGTATTTGCCAATATTTCTCTAGCTTGTTTTGAACTATCACCCATATTTTTTTCCTCCTTTCTTTTTAAATTATAGTTTACCCATTTTACACTGTCAAATTATTACTAAAAAAATATGGTTTATTGTGTTATACAATAAACCATAGGAACTCAAAACAAATTAAAGACAAGTTTATAATTACATTTCACCCAAAACTACCTGAGCTAAGTTTACAGCATGATCCCCAATTCTTTCAAAGTTACTAATAATATCCAAGAAAACTACCCCTGCAGTGGGATGACATAACCCTAAGTTAAGCCTTTCGATGTGTTTATTCCTTAGCTTTTTCTCAAGTTCATCTACAATGTCATCTTCTTCTACAACTTGCCTTGCCAGTTCTAAATTGTTCTCTTTAAGGGCAGTGATAGCTTTATTTGTCATTTTCAATACTGCTTCATACATTTCTCTAATTTCTTCTCTAGCTTTATCAGAAAAAGGAACTTCATTTTCAATTTTAGCTATACATAAATCTGCAATATTTTCACTATGGTCCCCAATTCTTTCAATATCATTAACAGCGTGGAGAAGCATAGTAAGCCTTTCTGAATCCTTACCTGTTAATCCTTTGTTAGATAGTTCAGCCAGGTAAGTTGCTATCTCTTTTTCCAGCTCATCTATTACCTCTTCCCTTTGAGCTACATCCTTTCTGATATCGACCCGATTTTCAAAAAGAATATTTATGGCATCTGTAATCATTTTATTAGAAATTTCCGCCATCCTTACTACTTCTTTTTCAGCAGCTCCTAAGGCAATTGAAGGGGTTTTTAACATTCTTCTATCAATAAATTTTACTCCCCGTTCAATTATTAACTCTTCCCCAGGAACTAATTTTTTAATTAAATTGACAAACTGATTTATAAATGGGAAAAAGATAACGGTGTTAGTTATATTAAATAAAGTATGGGCATTAGCAACTTGTCTAGCCACTAATTCTGCTTCTGTTTTCATAGTTGGTGTTATCAAAACTACCAAATCTGTAAAAGGTTTTAAAATAATGAAAAAGATAACAACACCTATAACATTAAAAACAACATGGGAAACCGCTGCCCTTCTAGCAGTTAAATTAGTTCCAATACTAGCTAACATCGCTGTTACACATGTACCGATATTTGAGCCTAAAATTAAAGCTAAAGCTGAATCTAATGTTAAAACCCCTTCTAAAGTCATAGCAACTACCACACCGGTAGCGGCACTACTTGATTGGACTGCCATTGTAAACAATGCCCCTGCTATAACACCTAAAATAGGGATTTGACCGAAATTGGCGATAAAAGCCATAAATCCCGGTGCAGTTCTTAAAACCCTTAGAGATGCAGACATTGTATTCATTCCTAAAAACAATACTCCAAAACCTAAAATCGCTTGTCCTAAGTATTTGTAAAAACGCTTTTTAGTAAAGAAAGAAAGAACTACTCCTACAGCTATTGCAGGAAGGGCTAACTCTGTAAAACCTTTGAAGGAAACTAACTGGGCAGTAATAGTTGTACCAATATTAGCACCAAAAATTGTTCCTACAGCTTGTGTCAAAGTCATTAAACCGGCATTAACAAAACCTACAATCATTACAGTAGTTGTACTACTACTTTGGACTAATACCGTAACTATTATCCCCGTGATAACAGCCATAAATCTATTAGTGGTTAAAATTTCAAGGATTCTTCTCAACTTATCCCCAGCAGCTTTTTGTAATCCTTCTGCCATCAACTGCATTCCAAAGATAAACAATCCCAAACCACCAAATGCACCAAACAATAGTGGCTTTAAATCAATACCTTCCATTAGTAAATTTTCCTCCATTTCTAATTTAAGTTGCTTCATCTATATCCTATCATATGTTAATAAAATCTCAAAGATATTATTTCTAAAATATGGAAAATATATGTTAAGATTTTGTTACATTTGATAGTCATAAATATGATACTGTATTTTGCCTGTCAAAATTGATTCTACTGTAGTTATATCCTCTTCTTTTATTTTTAATCCTAAATTACAATCTTTCCTTAAATGTCTGGGAACAGGAATAGGGTCTATTGTTATACCATTACTTAACAATAAATCTTCTGCCATTAAAGAATCGTGGTTAGATTCAAATGCCAATAGTTTATATTTCATATTATAACCCTCCTCCCCTTTATTTTATCCTTTTTTATATAAAAACAAAAGAGATAGCTAAAGCTATCTCTCCAGATCGTAAATACCTTCATACTCCACATGGTTTTCTTCTAAAACTTCTATAATTCTATCTTTATCTTTAAGTTTTCCTTCAATACCTAATCCACAATCTGAACTGATATGTCTTGGTATCGGTCGAATTTTAATTTCCAAACCAGCATTTATTAGTACTGTTTCTGCTTTTAAACTATCGTAGGTTGTATGAAAGGTTATAATTATTCCCATTTTTAACTCCCAACTTTAAAAGTATATTCTGCTCCTTCTTCCACTAATTCATATTTTACACCCTTTGTGTTACAAAATCTAGATATATTTTCTTTAGCAACATTAGAATCTACTGTTAACTGAAATGCTCCTCCTAAATCTAGTTCCCTTTTAAACATTAGCAAAGGTTCGGGACAAGCTAAACCCCTAGCGTCCAACTTTCGCATCTGTAGCCCTCCTTACAAAAATAGTTTTTGAATGAGCTAATACAATTATTCCGATAAAAATAAACCCAATAATAACTGCTACTTTTCCATTTACCCCTACTCCTTGTGGGGAAGCAGCTAACCCAAAATTATGGGCAAAGGCAGCTCCAGCCATCATACCAAAAACTGTTATCGCCGAATCAATATTACCTTCTCCTGCTAATATAATTTGCCTTAATGGACAACCTCCCAATAATACAGAACCTAAACCTACTAAAGCCATTCCTAAAAAGTTCCATAGATGATCAGTATGGGCGATTGGTTGGTTAGCAAAACCTAAATTAAATGAACCAAGGGCTAAATTGGTTAATAATGCTGCTACAAAAACAGCAATATAGCCTTTGAGCATATAAAAATCTTTAATTAAAATAACATCTCTAATACCGCCAGCCATACAAAGCCTTGTCCTTTGTCCTATAGCTCCAACCAGAAGCCCTGCTGTCAGTGCGATAGCTATAGGAGCAGTAAAGGAACCTGGACCTTCAGCACTAAAGAAAATAAAAGCTGGTTTTGTTAAAAGAAAAATGAGTAGTATGATCATGAAAGTAGGCATGATAAACCCATTAGAAAGATTTTGCTCTGGTGCTTTCCCCAAAGAAAAGCCAGTTTTTAAAGCCTGTACTCCTAAATAAATACCAAAGGTAAAGCCAAATAATCCGGTTAAAGCATTTAAATCTCCGTTTGCTAATCTCAAAATCATCCTAAAAGGACAACCTAAGAAAACAAGTGCTCCTATCATTACAAAAAATCCTAAGATAAAGCGAAGTAAAGGTGATGAACCTCCTCTAACTTTAAACTCTCTAAAAAAGAGGGATATAAAAAATGAACCAAATAAAAAGCCAATAACTTCTGGTCGAATATACTGTACCAAAGCTGCTCTGTGTAACCCTAAAGCGCCACTTATGTCTCTCACAAAACAAGCTACACAAACCCCCATATTTTTGGGATTTCCTAATTTTACTAAATAAGATCCTAGAAAACCTACAATAAGTCCACCTACAATAAGATAAATTAGATGAGAATACTTTTTCAACTGGAACCCTCCTTGTTATCTTTTTCACTTAATTATATTCTATATCAATAAATAATATCCTTTTATGATATTATAATATTTTCTTATAGTATAAAGTAGAAAAAAAATAAGACCTGTCCTTTCGAACAAGCCTTACTTTTACCTTAATTGATTTTATAGGTTATGTTTCTTCTTGTAATCTTCAATCGCCGCTTTTAATGCATCGGCAGCTAAGTTAGAACAGTGCATTTTAGCAGGAGGTAGTCCCCCTAATTCTTCTGCTACCATTTTATTAGTAAGTTTTAATGCTTCATCTAGTGTTTTCCCTTTAGCCATTTCTGTAACAGCACTGCTAGTTGCTATAGCAGCACCACAGCCAAAGGTTTGGAATTTAATGTCTTGAATAATTCCATTTTCAACTTTTAGATATATTTTCATTATATCTCCACATTTGGCATTACCTACTTCACCAACACCATCAGCATTTTCCAATTCCCCAACATTTCTAGGATTTCTAAAATGATCCATTACTTTTTCAGTGTACATGAACACTCGCTCCTCTCTATTTCCCTTTGTGAATCATTTCTAGAAAGAGGTGACATCTTCCTTAATCTCTCTACCACCTCTGGTATAACTTTTAAGCAATAATCAATATCTTCTTCTGTAGTGTCTTTTCCAAGGGTCAATCTCAATGAACCATGGGCTGTTTGATGGGATAGGCCCATTGCTAATAAAACATGGGATGGATCTAATGATCCTGAAGTACAAGCAGAACCACTAGATGCAGCAATTCCTTCCATATCTAAACTCAGCAAAAGGGCTTCTCCTTCAATGTATTCAATAGATACATTGACATTACCTGGTAGCCTGTTAGTACGGTGACCATTTAATTTAACATCTTCTATTTTTAATAAACCATCAATCAATTTATCCCTTAACCTTGCTATTTCTTTATTTTTCTCAAATGTTTCAATACAAATTTTGGCAGCTTCTCCAAAACCGATTATTCCAGGTACATTTTCAGTTCCTGGACGAATTTTTCTTTCTTGACCACCACCGTAACTTATTCCTTTAATTTTAGTTCCTTTTCTTACATACAGAGCCCCTACTCCTTTGGGTCCATAAATTTTATGGGCTGATATTGTCAATAAATCTACTCCTAATTCTTGGACATCTACTGGTATATTTCCAAAGGTTTGAACTGCATCTGTATGTACATAAATTCCTTTTTCTTTAGCAATTTTTACAACTTCTTTAATGGGTTGTATAGTTCCTACTTCATTATTGGCATGCATAATAGTTATTAAAATAGTATCATCACGGACAGCTGATTTTAAGAATTCCAAGTCAATAAGTCCATCTGAATCTACAGGAACTTTGGTAAGTTCAAAGCCTTCTTTCTCTAAACTTTCACAGGCATCTAACACTGCATGATGTTCTATTACAGAAGTTATTATATGTTTACCTTTATCTTTCAAGGCCTTTGCTACCCCAAAAATCGCTAGGTTATCAGCCTCTGTTCCACCAGAGGTAAAGAAGATCTCTTCAGGAAACTGGGCATTTATCCCTTTTGCCACCTTTTCTCTAGCTTTATCTATTTCAATAGCAACTTCTCTCCCAAATTGATGTATACTAGAAGGGTTGCCGTATAATTCTTTAAAAAATGGTAACATTTTTTCTAAAACTTGGGGATGCACTGGAGTTGTAGCGGCATGATCAAGATATACTCTTCTCATTATAAATTCCTCCTCTTAGGATTTTACTATTTTATATCTTTGACAATATCGTCGAATTTTATTTCATCTAAAACCTTGGCCATAGAATCCCTTAATTTAGCCCAAACAAATTTTGTAATACAATTATCTTCCTTTGTACAACATCCTTCACCTGTGCTATTCTCAATAACACATTCCACTGGTCCTATTGGACCTTCTAGAACCCTAATGGCATCTCCCACTGTAAGTTCTTTAGGATCTTTGGCTAAAACATAGCCTCCTTTAGGGCCTCTGATACTTTCAATTATCCCTGCTTTTTTTAATTCTCTAAAAATCTGTTCTAAATATAGATCCGGCAGGTGTTCCCTTTGGGCAATCTCTTTTAATGTTAAAGGTCCTTGTTTATAATTATGGGCCAATACCGCTAAGGCTCTAACTCCATACTCACCTTTAGTAGTCAACCTCATTTTAAGCCCCCTATCTCTACTAAATTACTCGGGATTAGCTATTAAAAAATACCCGAGTTACTTACTCGAGTATATTATATTAGATTTTCTCTCTTTTGTCAAAGAGTTTAGATAATACTTAACTAAAAATTTTTTTGATAAACTCTATTATTTTTTTTAGCAAATTTAGAATAAAATATTCATATTCTACCTCAACATCTTCTATTTCCCCTGAAGGCTCTGCAAATACCCCTTTTTCCTCTATTTCTCCTACAAGACAAAGGGGAGGGAACATAACACACCACCAATTATCCCCTTTACCTTCTCCTAAAATAATTTTTAAAGCTTTATATTGACCTTTGGGATATACGGTATCTAAATATAATCTTGTAGGAAAGTCGAAATTGCCAAGTTCTCCATGGGCACCATAGGCCAGTCCATTTTCTATCAGCACATTACCAGCTAAATCTTCAATATCTTGTAAATTATTTCCTATAAATTTTTCTATTTCCTTGATTCCTTTAAGATTCTTCAGTTCCTGACTATATTCCTTTAACACTCTATCCCTAACTAAATATTTGACAAATTGATCTTTAGGATTATTACTATTAGCTATTATATGAATCCTTAGTATTTCTTCTCCCTTTAATGCAACTTTACCAGAAAAATAAGTTAATATGCTTAGTAAAGATAAAAAACATACTATTTTCCATTTCCCCACTTTAACTCCCCCTCTACCTAATGTAGTTTTTAATAAAATCTAGTGCCACTTTTTCCAATCTAGAAACTTGAGCTTGAGATATCCCTATTTCCTTTGCCACTTCTACTTGAGTTTTCCCGGCAAAAAACCTCTTAAATAATATTTCCTTTTCCCTTGGGGATAACTTTTCTAAAGCTTCTTTTAACAAAATAGTTTGTAACCAACTTTCATCACAATCGTTATCCTTTACCTGCTCTTCTATATAAACAGGATCTTGGTTATCATTAAAAACTGGTTCGTTTAAGGAAATAGGTTCATAGTTGGCATCTAAAGCAAAAACTATTTCTTCTTCAGGTAGATCCAAGTGGGCGGCTAATTCTTTGATAGTAGGTTCCCTCCCTAATTCCTTTGCTAGCTTTTCCCTTTGTTGTAAAGCTTTATGGGCGATTTTCCTTACTGATCTACTTACTCTAATACTGTTATTATCCCTTAAATATCTCCTTATTTCACCCATTATCATAGGTACAGCATAGGTAGAAAACTTTACTCCAAGGTCTGGATTAAAGTTGTCAACAGCTTTTAAAAGACCAATACACCCAATTTGGAATAAATCATCTAAATTTTCCCCTCTATTTTTAAACCCTTTTAAAACACTGAGTACTAATCTGAGATTTCCCTTTACTATTAATTCCCGAGCCCCTTTATCTCCTTCTAACATTTTCCTAAACAACATGTCCATCTTTTTACTAGAGATTACCGGCAAATTATATGTATCCACTCCACTTACAGTTACTTTGAAATTTTGTTGCATAAAAAATCCCCCTCTTACCAATCTTTTCTAGTTCTGTCACTAACTATTATTGACTGGTAAGAGGAGGTTTTAAACATGAATTTTAAAAATTTTCTTCCAGAAAATTTTCTCCTACAGCTACCCGCTGACGGCCAGCTAGGTCTTTTAAGATATATACTTTTTGAAAGCCCCCTTTTTGTAGAAGCTCCATTGCTCCTTGACCTTGATTATAAGCTATTTCTATAGCCAACGCCCCTCCTTTTTTGAGGGTACCTGGTAATTCCTTTACTAATTCCTGATATATTTCAAGACCTGATTCACCACCAATTAGTGCAGTGTAAGGCTCAAACTCTTTTACTTCCCTTTGCAATGTTTGATATTCCCTTTCCGGAATATATGGAAGATTGGAGACTACTAAATCAACTTCTATATTTTCTTTCTTTAAGGGTTCCAATAGATTTCCATGGAAAAACTTAATTTTATCAGCTACTTCTAATCTTTCGCTATTTAATTTAGCTACTTCTAGACTATCTATTGATAAATCAACAGCATAAATTTTTTTACCTGTATATTTAGCTAAAGAAATACCTATAGCTCCACTCCCTGTTCCTACATCCACTGTTTTGAAATCAGAAATTTTGTTTAGCTCCATATAACTTATAGCCCATTCTACTAAAATTTCTGTATCAGGTCTAGGAATAAGAACCCTTTGATCTACATAGAAATCTAAACCCATAAACCCCTTTTCCTTTACTATATATGCATAAGGGTACCCTTGCCCCCGCTTTTCAACCCATCCCATATAATCTTTTAACTGTTTTTCTGTAAGGGATTGATTTTCCTGTAATGTCAATTTAACTAAAGGAATATTTAATAACTTCTTCAACAATAATTGACTTTCAAAATATGGGTTTTCGATTCCTTGTTTTTTTAGATAGGAAGAAGCCCAAATAAGGGCTTCTTTAATATTTCTAATCATATTATTCAACCTTCTTCAATTTTTCAAGTTGATCTGCAGTAATTAAAGCATCAATTATTTCATCAAGTTCCCCTGCTAAAATTGTATCTAATTTGTGCAAGGTTAAACCGATTCGGTGGTCAGTTACTCTACTTTGAGGGAAATTATATGTCCTTATCCTTTCACTACGATCACCGGTTCCAACTTGGCTTTTACGGTTTTCAGCCATTTCTGCCCGTCTTTCTTCTTCATACTTTTCCATAAGTCTCGCCCTTAATACCCTCATAGCCTTTTCCCTATTTTTAAGCTGAGATTTTTCATCTTGTATAGATACTACAATACCTGTGGGTAAATGGGTAATTCTCACCGCTGATTGAGTAGTGTTAACACTTTGTCCTCCAGGACCAGAAGAACAGAAGGTATCTATTCTTAAATCATTTTGGTTGATCTCAACTTCCACTTCCTCTGCCTCTGGTAGTACCGCTACAGTTATTGTAGAGGTATGGATTCTACCACCAGATTCTGTAGTAGGGATCCTTTGTACCCTGTGAACTCCACTTTCATATTTTAAGCGACTGTAAGCACCTTCACCTTCAATTAGGAAAATTATTTCTTTAATACCCCCTATATCAGTATAGTGGGCATCCATAATTTCAACTCTCCAGCCTTTGGTTTCCGCATAACGGGTATACATTTTAAAGATATCTGCAGCAAATAAAGCTGCTTCATCTCCTCCAGCACTACCCCTGATTTCCATAATAACGTTCTTAGAATCGTTAGGATCCTTAGGTAATAATAAAATTTTCAATCTTTCTTCAAGTTCTTCTTTTTTATCCTCTAATTCTGGTAATTCTTCTTTTGCCAGTTCCACCAACTCTAGATCTATTTTGTTGTATAAAATATCTTTCATTTCTTGATATGATTCAACTACTTTTTTATACTCCCTATATGTGTTAACAATAGGTGTTAAATCGGCATGTTCTTTAGTGTATTTTCTCCATTGCTGCTGGTTATTTGTTATAATTTCTGGGTCTGCTATCAGTCTTTCTAATTCTTCATATTTCTCTTCAATACTTTTAAGTTTATCTAACATCATATTTTTACACCTCTGCTTCGTTAGCAATTTCATCTATATTATATAAATTAGGTTTTTCTCTGTCAATTACACTATCATCTTCAAGAAGGGCTTTTATTGCAGCTATAGCCACTTCAACTTGAGCAGGATCCGGGTTTTTTGTCGTTAATTTTTGGAGCATAAGCCCCGGAAACATGACAATATTTAAAATAGAATTATTATATTTCCCCGTCAATTTAGTAACCTCATAAGCCAAGCCAGCAATCAAAGGAATTAGTACAATCCTTAATAATACCCTAGGAATAAGAGCCATCCAAGGTAATAGGGAAAATATTAAAATACTTATTACCATAACTATCAGTAAAAAAGATGTCCCACATCTTTTATGAAGGGGTGAGTATTTCATAGCATTTTCTACAGTTAGTTCTTCCCCCTGCTCATGACAATGAACCACCATGTGTTCTGCACCATGGTATTGAAATACCCTATGGATTTCTTTAACCTTTGATACGAAAAATATATAAGTTAAAAATATACCTAAGCGAATTAATCCTTCAATGAGATTTTTAAAACCTAAATTATATGGGGTAACTTTTTCTAAAAAACCGGTAATTAAAGTTGGTAAAACAAAAAATAAACCTATGGCAGTTATAACTGCTAAAAATACTGCAGAAAATATTTCTTTTTTACTTAAATTTTCCCCTTCTTCCCCTTCACTTAAATTAGCAGATTTAGTAAGCATTTCCACTCCTACTGATAAAGCCTCTATTAAATTAAGACTCCCTCTAATAACAGGCCAAGAAGATATTCTTTTTTCCTTTTTTAAGCCTAGATTTTTTTTCTCAACATAGATGGTTCCATCAGGTTTTCTTACCGCCAATGTAACTTTATTCTGTAAACGAAACATTACACCTTCTAAAACTGCTTGACCCCCTACCGCTAAACTAGTTTTCTCTTTCAACCTTATCACCCCTTATTTTGGGACTATATGACATCTCCGGCATCTTGCTTCATATGATTCAGTTGCCCCAATTAAAATTACTGGATCATTAGCTTTAGCTGGTTTTCCTTCAATTAACCTCTGGGTTCTGCTGGCCGGATTACCACAAACTACACAAATTGCTTGAAGTTTATCGACATATTCTGAGATAGCCATTAAAGTATGAATGGAACCAAAGGGCATTCCCCTAAAATCTGTATCTAAACCTGCAACTATCACCCTTTTACCCATATTAGCTAATTTTGTACAAACATCTACTATTTTTTCATCTAAAAACTGTGCTTCATCTATAGCTACTACATCGATACTTTCTGTGACATATTGAAGTATTTCCTCAGCTTTACAAATATTAATAGCATTTATTTGATCTCCATTATGGGAGACTACACTATTGACACAATATCTATTATCTATTTCTGGTTTAAATACCAATGTTTTTTTCTTTCCATACCTAGCTCTTTTTACTCTACGGATTAACTCTTCACTTTTCCCAGAAAACATACTACCAGTTATTACTTCAATCCAACCCATATCTTTAATAATATGCATCTTCTTCTCTCCCCCTAAAAACCTTTTAAAGATAAAATTCGACAAAACTATGGATAACCCTGCTATTTTTTAATTTTAAAATTAGATGCAGAGCCCCAAAGGAGACTCTGCATCTAATAAGTTTAAAACTACATGCCGTATTTACGACGGAATTTATCAACACGGCCACCAGCATCAACAAATTTTTGTTTTCCTGTGTAAAATGGATGACATTTTGAGCAAATTTCTACTCTGACTTCTTCTTTAGTTGAACGGGTTTCAATTACTTCACCACAGGCACAAGTAATTGTAGTTTTTTTGTATTCTGGATGAATGGCTTGTTTCATATCAGATTCACCTCTTTCAGCATTTCTTGGCAATGCTATAATTGTAGCAAATTAGCGTAAATTAGTCAAGAAACTTTCCTCTACTTGATAGTGTCAACTTTTTATAGGATATTTATAAATTGATGACCACTCTATTTTGGTTTATAAATTAAATGTTCCATTATGCATATCTTTCAAACATTTAAACATTGGTATGACTTTACCTTTGCTTAATATAGGTACATTATTTAATAGTTCACGTGCCTTGGTATAGGTATTTTTGATCTTTAGGACAATATTTTTTTCCAGGCTATAGCTTTTCTTTGCTTCTGATTTTAAATGTTTAAGTGTAATTTTGCCACCACTACTTAAATATGCTCGTAACTCAGCCATTGCCCGCAGTCCTTC
>NZ_FOIF01000044.1 GCF_900111575.1 Anaerobranca gottschalkii DSM 13577
TGAATGGAAAAATCAATATAACAAAAGAAGTTCTGTTGAAAGATGTAATAGCAGGCTAAAAAAATATCTAAATTTAGATAATCTCAGATCTAAAGGTATAAAGAAGGCTAAAGTTCATGCATTGCTTAACTGTATAGCCTTAGTTGCAGGAACTATTGCATTGAATATAGGTGTATCTGCTAGCAAAGCTGCTTAACGATAAAAATTTAAAAATATTATAGAGAATGGAGGATGTTGTTCTAGATAACAAAATTTAACCTTTTTTAAAATCTCATTTATAATGAGTTAGATTTTCTATGCTCTTTTTTTGATAAATATAAAAACTTAATTATGCAATTTCCTCAAATTAATAACCTTAGTTAAAGCTACAGAAAGAAACCGACAAAACATTTTACTGTTTTGTTCAGGGAGTATAAGTGATAAAGGGAAAGAGTTAATAAAAAGGGTGACGGAAAATAATTCCTATAAATTTATTGTTGAAGATTATAAAAATATTGGGGATTTTAACATCAAAAAATATTTTTGTGCTCCCCCAAAAAAACAAAGGACCTAATCGGTCCTTTACCTAATCGGTCCTTTTTTAAACTGCTTGTTGTGAATCAGAAAGTTTTTGTTTATATGGTGCTAAAACATGGAATACTTCTTCCATAATTTTCAACAATTCAATATTAATAGGAATATTGTTTTTTTGTAAAGCAAAATATAATATTGAACAAATTAAGTGATGGTGTTCAAGTCCGAGATAATTCATCATAAAAGCCAAAGATGCACCTTGGGTAATAGCTGGAGTTCCATTGACATCTATTACATAAAGGTTTTTATTGGCATCTTCTCTAACTTCTAATCTAATTATATCTTCAGCCCCTACACTTTTATAAGTGTTTATTGCCAGTTCTTGTAAAGCGTAAAACCTAGAATCATTAAAATCAAGGATTTGGAAACTGTCCCTTTGAGTATGCTCAGCTTTTTTAGAAGTAAAGCTACGAACTTTATAAGTTAATGGAAAACCTACTATTGGTAATACATAGGGGTCATTATTACCCATAACTCCAATAGTATATTCTCTACCACTTAAATAAGTTTCAACTAGAATTAATATGTTACCTAATTGGGTAATTAAATTAGTAATTTTTAAGTCTAGCTGTTCAAAATTATGAACGATGGAAGATTCATCTATACCAATACTATTACCTCCACCTGTAGGCTTTACGAATAATGGAAATTCCATATTTTTTTCAATTTCTCTCAGTTGAGCTAAAATATCTCCATCTGGATCAACTACATAATAGCTGGGAACTAAAATGTTAGATTCCTTTAACCTTTCATAAGTATAGTCTTTATTACGGCAATATTCCATACACTGTACATCTGAATGGGTAAAGGGGAGATTATGAGATTTTAATACTTGTCTTATTAACTGTGAACCTGTTCCATCATACAAAGTTTCTGGGATATCTAAGTATCCTTCGGCAATTACAAAGGCTAAATCATAGTGGTTTTTAGTAATTTCTTCCGTTAATTGTTTAGGGTTCATTAAATTTAAAGGAACTACATCGTTACCACTCTTAAGTAATGCGTTGTGAATAGTCTCTACTGCATTAAAAGATGCACATTCACCGTAAACACCAACTCTTTTACTATCTTCCACAGCATTAAATAGGAATAAAATTTTATTTTTCACACATCAAATCTCCCATCTAAATTTTATTTTTATTTAATATGTAATAATTCTAATTTAAAAACATACTATCCGCAAGACCTTGACAAATAAATTTTTATGAAAATCTATGTTATATTTATTAAAATATACTGTTATCTATGAATAAACAGTTTAAAAAAATATAAAAGTAAAAAATAAAGATTAATACTGGACAGGGAGGTTTTAAATTGGAAATTAAAAATATAACAGGACAAGGTGAAGAAAGGGTTTTTCAAGTTTATCATAAAAAATTTTATATTAAAAAGGATGATTATTATAGATTAGTACACCATTTTCATGAACCTTTTAGTCAAACTGCCCTTCAGCACATAGTTACAAAATATTTAGAGGAGAATAATGATAATGGGTTAGTGGGAATGGTAAGGTATAAAGAAGAAGGTGATGGCATTATTTTAGATGCCGCTATCAGATATTTACAGTAAAGGGGTACTGTTTGGTGCCCTTGATTATTTTTTCTGGGTACATTATATTTATAGTAATGGTTGAGTTTAGAAAGGATGAAATATATGAAAGTAGATTTTAAAGTATTATTGGTAGCCATTAACACCAAATATTACCATACTAATTTAGCTATACGTTATTTAAAGAAAATGGCTGAATCTGTAAATATACAGGCAAAGATCTTGGAAACTACGATAAATAATCAGGTTGAAGAAATAATTCAAAAAATATATGGAGAAAACCCAACACTACTAGGTTTTTCCTGTTATATTTGGAATATAGAAATTGTTTTAAAGGTTGCAAGGTCAATTAAAGAACTTTTACCACAAGTTAAAATCCTACTAGGAGGACCAGAAGTATCCTTTGAAGAAAAGGAATTTTTTCTAGAACACCCTTATGTAGATTACATAATTAAAGGTGAAGGGGAACTCCCTTTTAAAAAGCTTCTTCAAGGATTAACGACAAATGATAGATTAGATAATATCCCAGGATTATTGACAGAAACCTTTGATAATGGTATGTCCCTTACTTTAGATTTAAATGAGATACCTTTTCCATATGAAGGTGAAGATTTAGAGAATATAAAAGGTCAAATAATCTATTATGAAGGGAGTAGGGGCTGTCCCTTTAATTGCTCTTACTGTTTATCATCTACTACCAAAGGAGTTCGTTTTCTAGATACTCAGAGGATTAAAAAGGAAATAAAAATTTTAGCTGAATATTCAAAAATGATTAAGTTTGTGGATAGAACCTTTAATTGTAATAGTGAGTTAACTGTAGATTTGCTCCAGTTTATTAAAGGATTAGATACAAATACTACCTTTCATTTAGAAGTCTCAGCCCATTTAATTACAGAAGAAATATTGGCTATCTTCAAGGAGATGCCTATTAATAGAGTTCAATTGGAAATTGGTGTTCAAACAACTAACACCCAAAGTATAGCTGCTATAGGGAGAAAGACAAATTTCCAAAGATTAAGGGAAGTAGTGAAAAAGATAAACACTTTTAATAATATTCATCAACATTTAGATTTAATAGCAGGTTTACCCTATGAAGATTATAAATCTTTTGCTAAATCCTTTAATGATGTAATGGAACTAGAGCCCCATAAATTACAATTGGGATTTTTGAAACTCCTAAAAGGTTCAAAAATTAGAGGGGAAAAAGAATTACATGGATATAAATTTAACTATTTTCCACCTTATGAAGTGTTAGAGAATAGGTATATCTCCTTTACGGAGTTAACGAAGTTAAAACATATAGAACATCTTTTAGAAATTTATTATAACAGCCATAAATTTCAAAAATCTATGGAGTGGCTACACACCGAATTTTCAGACTATTTTCAGGTTTATGAAGCCCTATACCATTATTTTGCTCAAGAAGGATTATTAGATAAAAATATAGGTCATAACGAACTTTATGAAATACTATACAGATTTTATAAAACTTATGGACATAAGGAAGAATTATTTATTGAATTGTTAAAGTTTGATTATCTTTCCCATAAACGAACCCATACATTACCCCAATTTTTTGGAGAAAGGGAAAATACTAAAGAGAAAGTATTTGACTTTTTAAAATCAAAGGAAAATATTGTTAAATATCTGCCGAACTTTCAAGAACTTCGTCCCACTGAGATATACAAACAAATTATTGTAGAAAAATTCAACTATAATCCTTTAGACAAAAGCCCTAGACCAGTTTATTTATTGTTTAATTATTCTTTAACTGAAGGGATTTTTGGTCATCCTAAGGTTTTAGAAATTAAATTATAGAGGGTGATTTTAAATGAGGTGGAAAATTGAAACAAAAGATAGGGTTGGCATGGTACTTGATGTTTTAAAAGTCTTTAGTGATGAAAAATTAAGTATTGATGTCATGGAAGTTAAATCAAAACAAATTTTTTTAAAATTTAAATGCCCTAATCCTGAAATTATCAGAGAAAAGTTACTAGCAGAAAAGGATATTTTAAATATAGAAGAAATACCTCTCCTTCCAGTAGAAAAAAAAGAAAAACAATTAGTAGAAATTTTAGAAACGGTAAGTGATGGAATTTTAGCAATAGATCAATATGGCAAAATTACCAGGATAAACTCAATGGCAGAAGAAATTCTCAATCTTAAAGGGAAAGAGGTTATCGGAAAAGATGTAGGAGATATTCTCAATAAAAACGTACCTATGCTAACTACTTTAAGAACTGGCGAGGATTATGACAATAAAGAAATGAGTTTAATTATCAATGGAAGAAGGGTACACTATATTACCAGTGGAAGGGCTATTAAAGGTGATAAAAATCAAGTGTTAGGTGTTGTAGCAACCATGAAAGATATGGGGAAAGTGAGGGAAATGGTTTATTCCATTACCCAACCTAAAGCCATAACCTTTGAACATATTATTCACCATAGCTCTGTAATTGGTGAAGTTATACAACTGGCAAGATTAGCTGCCTTATCCCATTCCACAGTTTTAATTCAAGGGGAAAGTGGAACTGGTAAGGAATTATTTGCCAGGGCAATTCACTGGACGGGACCGAGAAAGGACAAGCCCTTTGTCCCTATCAATTGCGCTGCCTTACCCGATACCCTTTTGGAGAGTGAACTTTTTGGTTATCAAGGGGGCTCTTTTACTGATGCTAAAAAGGAAGGTAAGCAGGGACTTTTTGAATTTGCCAATGGTGGCACTGTATTTTTAGATGAAATAGGGGAACTTCCCGTCCATCTACAAGTAAAGTTATTAAGGGTATTACAAGAAGGTAAAATCAGAAGAATAGGTAGTAATGAAGAAACACCAGTTGATGTTAGAATTATCGCTGCCACCAATAGGGATTTAAAGGAAATGGTAAGTAAAAACCAATTTAGAAAAGATTTGTTTTATCGCTTAAATGTCATCCCAATTTATATACCACCTTTAAGGGAAAGGGTGGAAGATGTTATACTATTAGCCCAATACTTTTTAGATAAATATAATATAGCTACTGGGAAAAAAATTAAGGGTTTTACACCTGAAACATTAGAGATTTTCAAAAATTATCATTGGCCTGGCAATGTAAGGGAATTAGAGAATGTAGTGGAAAGGGCAGTAATTTTAACTCCTGAAAACTCCTTAATTAAACCCCATGTTCTTTACATTGAAAAAGAAAATAATCTAAAAACATCGATAGAAATAGATGAAAATAAATCATTAAAAGCTCAGTTAGATATGTTAGAGAAAAAAATTTTAGTAGAGGTTTTAAAGAAATATAAAACTACAAGAAAAATAGGAAAAGTTTTAGGATTGTCCCATACAGGCGTACAAAAAAAACTAAAAAAACACAATTTGGAAACAGAAGTTTACGAAAATGGAAACTAAAGTTTACGAATTTGATAGCCCAATAGGGCTATTTTTTTTAAAAATAATAATAAAAAATGTAATTTTAGTCATTTGTGGAAACAAAAGTTTACGCTTTCGAGTATTTTTGTGAAAAAAATCCTTGATTTACGGGATTTTAAAGTTGGCACGTACTTTGCTTATAAATAAGGTACAACTAAAGATAAGGAAACCTTGGAATTGGGATGAAGACAAAAAGGTAGCTTAAAATAGTTCGATAGTAAAAAATGAAATTAAGGAGGATCTTTAAATGAAAAGGGAAGAACTTATGAAAAAAGGTTTCAGTACCAAAACTATCCATGGTGGTCATGTAAAGGATGAAATGTACGGTGCATTAACTACACCTATCTATGCAACATCAACCTTTATCTTTGATTGTGCAGAACAAGGGGGAAGAAGATTTGCTTTAGAAGAAGGTGGGTATATTTATTCAAGACTTGGCAACCCTACGGTAACTGCAGTAGAAGAAAAACTAGCTATTTTGGAAAATGGTGAAGCTGCAATAGCTACCGCTTCTGGAATGGGTGCAATTACAGCTGCCCTTTGGACCCTTTTAAAGGCAGGGGATCACATAGTAGCAGATGATACCCTTTATGGTTGTACTTTTGCATATATGGAACATGGTTTAACCAGATACGGTGTGGAAGTTACCTTTGTAGATGCCTCTAATCCTGAAAATGTCAGAAAAGCTATGAAAGAAAATACTAAGGTGGTATATATTGAAACACCTGTTAATCCCAATTTAAAGGTTGTAGATATAGAGGAAATAGCTAAGATTGCCCATTCCCAAGAAGGAGTAAAGTTAATAGTAGATAACACCTTTGCAACACCGTATTTACAACAACCCCTTACTTTAGGTGCTGATATAGTTGTCCATTCTGCTACAAAATATTTAAATGGTCACGGTGATGTTATTGCAGGTTTTGTAGTAGGCTCTTTAGACTTCATTACCCAAGTCCGTTTATTCGGAGTTAAGGATATGACTGGTGCATCTTTAAGTCCCTTTGATGCCTTCTTATTAGATAGGGGAATGAAAACATTAGATTTAAGGATGGAAAAACACTGTCAAAATGCTATGATAGTTGCAGAATATTTAGCTAATCATCCTATGGTAGAAAAAGTTTATTATCCAGGGTTAAAGGATAACCCGTATCACCAGTTAGCTAAAAAGCAAATGAAAATGTTTGGTGGAGTAATTGCCTTTGAAGTAAAAGGTGGTTTTGAAAATGGTAAAAAAGTAATTAACTCTGTTAAACTATGTAAACTCGCTGTAAGTTTAGGGGATGCAGAAACTTTAGTACAGCATCCAGCTTCAATGACCCACTCCACATATACCCCAGAACAATTAGCAGCTGTAGGAATTAGTCAAGGTTTAATCCGTATGTCTGTTGGTTTAGAAAATGCAGAAGATATTATTGATGATTTAGAACATGCATTAAGTCAAATTAAATAGTAGAGGAATAATCGATAAATAACAGTCCACAATAGTATTATAGTAAACTTATAAAGAGGGTTGGTTATGAAGAAAATTAGTACTGTAATACTATTGTGGCTGCTTTTTATATCACAAATTGCTCTGGCCCATCAGGGAATCTTTATAGATAAAACAATTAATAACCTAGAGGAAAGTTATAAAATTAAAGATATTGAAAAATCATCGGCGATCTACGCCAAATTAACTGAAGAAAATAATATTCACTTTTACAGTTTTCAAGGGAAAAAGGGACAAAATTTTTATTCCCAAATAATGTTACCAAATATCGAAGGAGATAGGGAATTGCTCTTAGTTCAAATTCTCTTTGGCCCCTTTGAAGATACTAGAATTTTAGATGACTATACAGAAGTTTTAGGTGGTCAGTACCGGGGCTATGTAATACCTCCAGGTAATAATAGAACAAAGTTTTTTGAACCATTTACCCAAACATCTTACATTAAGAAACAGCAATTTTCCCTGGAATTACCTACTGATGGTACTTACTATATAGCAATATTCAGCCCTGTGGAGCAAAAAGGGAGATATGTTTTAACTATTGGTAAAGATGAGAAGTTTGGTCTTAAAGATTTAATTGACTACCCTAAAACATGGTTTAAGGTCAATTATTGGTTTAACCCCCTCAGACCTTTTTCAATATTAGTTTTACTAGCTCTAGTTATCTTTGGGTTAGTAAAACTAATAAAAGGGCTTAAAAGAATATTTTAATAAAATAAATTACGCCGTAATTTTCAAAGGTTACGGCGTAATTTTATTTATATATGAACATACTAAAAATAGCTAAAGAAAGGAGGGAGAAATAATGAAAATAGTAAAACCTAAAAAGGCAAATAAATCTACAAAAAAGCCGCAAAAACCGGAAAAAGAAGAGCTTCAAGAAAAGAACTTAATTCTCCCTGATTTACAAAAAAATATCAAAGTGTTAGAAGAAACCTTTGGTGATAACCTAGATTTTATTTTGCGGGAAATGTTGGCAGGTAGTAAAGGAGAACTAAATATAGCGGTAGCTTTTTTAGAGACCCTTGTAGATAAAGTTATGATAAGTGAATTTTTCTTGGAAAAATTGTGTACATACAATTATGAGACAGATATTCTCCCTGAGGAAAAGTTTAAAAATTTAGAAAAAATATTAAAAAGCATTCCAGCAGCTTTAAGTATAGAAGAAGATGATAAATGGGAAGAAATACTTAAAGCTATAGTAGTAGGAAAAGCTGTATTTTTTATTGACGGCTACCACAAAGCCTGGATAGTAGAGGCTAGGGCATGGAAAGAACGGGGAATTTCAGAACCACAAAATGAAACAGTAGTCCATGGCCCTAGGGAAGGTTTTGTGGAAGGTTTACAGACAAATATTGGTTTACTTAGAAGAAGGATAAAAACCCATAACTTTATTGCTAAAACAGTGACAATTGGGACTACTTCCAGTAATGATGTGGTTATTTGTTATTTAAAAGGGGTGGCAGATGAAAGTTTAGTTGATGAAGTTGAAAATAAAATAAAGGCAATAAATATCGAAGGTGTTGTAAGTGATAACGTAATAAATGAATTTATTGAAGGAACTCCTATTACACCTTTCAAACTCATTTCAACTACTGAAAGACCTGATAAAATAGCTGGTAGTTTATTGGAAGGTAGAGTTGCAATCCTAACAGAAAACAGCCCTAATGCAATGATAGTTCCTACAGTTTTTTGGCAGTTTTTCCAATCCGCTGAAGATTACTATGAACGTTTTCCAGTGGCGGCATTTAATAGGATAATTAGGATGATTTCTTTTATTTTTGTACTATCTTTGACTGCCTTTTATGTGGCGATAGCTACTTATCATCAAGAAATGATTCCTACACAGCTGGCTTTAACGATGTCGGCAATCAGAGGACCTGTACCTTTTCCTACTGTAGTTGAAGCTCTTCTTTTAGAACTGGTTTTAGAAGGCCTTCGAGAAGCAGGTTTGAGGTTACCTAAGGCTGCCGGTCAAGCTGTCAGTATAGTTGGGGCATTAGTAATGGGCCAAGCTGCTGTAGAAGCAGGTCTTGTTTCCCCCCAATTAGTAATTATCGTTGCCGCATCGGGAGTATTTTCATTTTTGATTCCCGATTACTCCTTTGTAATTTCCCTTAGACTCCTTAAATTTTTGTTAATTATATTAGCAAGTGTTTTAGGGATATTTGGTTTAATAATGGGATTTATGGGGATATTCTTACACCTTAATGGTCTAGAGAGTTTTGGAGTACCTTATATGTCCCCTGTAACTCCTTTTAAAAAGCGGGATATGAAAGATGTATTTTGGAGGGCACCTTGGCCCCAAATGGGTAAAGTAGGGCCTAAAGGTCCTCCAGGGCAAGGGGAGGAAAAAGAAGATGAAAATCAAGCTGAAAAATAAAAGAATAGCAGTTTATATGATAATCTTTATTTTACTAATAAGTAATACCGGGTGTTGGAGTAGAAGGGAATTAGAAGAACTAGCCTTTGTTTTGGCATTAGGTATAGACAAAGGAGATGATGGGGAATTTATTTTATATGCTCAAATAGGTAAAGCTCAACAGGAAGCTGGAGGTGGAGATGGTGAAGGTGGAGAAATAGTTGTAATTGAAGGAAAGGGAAAAACAATAGTTCAAGCTTACGATCAAATGTTTGAAGTAGCCAATAGGAGATTATTTTTAAGCCATGCCAGGCTAGTAATTATTAGTGAAGAATTGGCTAAAAGTGGAATCAACAGAATACTGGATTTTTTGCAAAGGGATATTAGAATAAGGAGCACTACCTTAATAGCAGTTGGACAGGGTGATATCAAAGAAATATTGGAATCACAACCGGTTTTAGGGGGAATTACCGGCTTAGCCATTAAAGATAGTATGCGGTTCAATTGGGAAAGGTCAAAGATTTTGCGAAAAGAATTATATGAAATGGTCAGAGATATTAAAGAGGGGGATGCGGAACTAACATTACCTATCATTACTATGGAAGGTGAAAAAGTTGCAATAAAAAATGCCGCATATTTTCAAAACACAACTATGAAAGGGACATTAGATAACAAGGAAGTTTTAGGGTTATTGTGGTTAGTTGGTGATGTGAGACATGGTTCCATTACTATAAATCCAAATCCTAAAGATTCTAGATACATCACCTTAGAATTGATGGATACAAAGGTTTCTATTAATCCAGTAGAAGGGTCTAAAGGTTTAGTATTCCATATAAAAGTTGATCAACAGTTAAGGGTGGCTGATGATCAAACAAATTTAACTGTGTCTCAAATAGAACAGGAGGTAAATAGATATATTAAAAATACTATTTTAGAAACAGTAAATTTAGCAAAGGAAGAAGGGGTGGATTTTATAGGTTTTGGAAAAAGGTATCGAAGGAAGTATCCTAAAAAGTGGGATGAAGATAAGTGGATTGAAAAGTTTAAAGAATCAGAGGTAATTATTAAAGTTAATTCAATAATAAATAGAGAAGAAAGATAAATAGGGTGATAAAATGAAAAAACTTGTGGTCGGCGAAGTATATATCCTTTATATCAGTGTAGTATTGACAACAGCGGTGCTATTTTTGCCATTTTTAATTGCAGAAGTAGCACTGCAAGATTCTTGGTTAGCGGTGATTATAGGGACTTTTGTAGCACTACCTTTTTCGTTAATAGCAGTTAGTTTAGCAATGAAGTTTCCCGAAAAGGGTTTGGAGGAAATTTTAGAAGAAGTTTTAGGCAAATTCCTTGGTAAGATAATAGCTTTATCTTATAGTGTGTTATACCTTTATATAAGTGCCTTGGTAATAAGGCAACTTGAAGAGTTTTTTGTTTTAGCCATAATGCCAGAAACTCCACCCATTGCTTTTCGAATTCTTTATGTATTAGTTTTAATGTTAGGGGTTTATGAAGGTACATTAGCTATCCTTAGAACCAATGTCTATATCTTTCCAGTAGGGATGTTAGTGGTGGGGTTAGTGGTGGGATTAGCTACTACTAAAATGAGTTTTGATAATTTAACACCTGTTTTTGTTATAGGTTTAGAAAATATTTTACAGGGAAGTTACTTAACTATAGGATGGCTATTACAATTTCCCTTTATTGTATTAACCTTTTTTAAATACATAGAGACAGCAAAGTTGACTCCTAATGTGAAAAAATTAGGGATGTTTTCAGTTATAGTAACAGGGGTATCTTTATTGGCAGGGGCTTTAGGAACCATTGCAGTTTTTGGGCCAAAGCAAACAGCAACTATGTTTTACCCTTCCTTTTCAATGGCTAGAACCATTTCCATAGGAAATTTTTTGGAAAATATAGAAATAACCTTTGTAGGGGTCTGGGTAGCGGGAATGTATATTTGTGCAACTGTGTATTGTTTCATGTCTATACTTTTAGTAACCAGTATTTTAAAATTAAATAATTACAAAAAAATAGCCTTACCTATGGCTGGGTTATTATTCTATTTACCCAGTATAGTGGCTAAAGATCTTTCCAGTTTATTTTCTGTTTTAAGGCAAACTTTCCCCTTTTTAACTATAGTTTTCGGTGGTATTTTACCAACTATATTTTTGATTTTAGCTAGTATCATGAACAAAGGGATGTCTACAGAGAAGTTAAAGGAAGAACAACAAGAAGAGGAAGAAAGCCAACCATTAAAGGGCAATTTTGGCGAACCTAGCAGTGAAGGGGAAGGGGAGGGAGAATCACCATAACACCCTATCTACTTTGTCTCCTGCCAATGTATTTGCTAGTTTAGAGATAATATAAATGATATTGATATTGGTTTTTGCTACTAAAGTTCTAAATCCTGGAGATTTAACGACATCGAAAACTTTATCAAAATCTTCATCTTTAAATTTGTCTACATAACGTCTAAGCATCAATAATTGCTGATTTCTTCTAAGCCATAGATGGATTTGTTTAGTAAAATCCCATCCCAAGGCAATACTTCTAGCAGCTGCTAATCCACTTTCAATACTTTCAATATTTCCAAAGGCAAAGAGGGGGTCTAAAAAACCACCGGCTAAACCTATCAGGTATAAATTATCAATTTGGTGTCTCTTAACATGGCCAATGGTATGGGGAGTTTCATGGAATTCTTCAAATTCAACATCCCATTTGATATCATCTATAAACATATCATACATTTTCCCCGCAGCATGGCCGGTAATTTCTTGACAGTTTAGGATTAAAGAACCTTTTCTATCATTCCATGGTACAAAATAAGCATAAGCCCTCTGGGCATATTTAGTATTAACCCACATAACTACAGTATAGGGATCAAAATATCCTTTAACTGTTGCCCCTCTGACATAGCCTACTACATCGGTCTTCCAAACCCCTAAAAGTTTAGGGATTTCCGGAGTACCAGTGGCAATTACTACATATTCATATTCCTTAGCTAAATCTCTAAAATTTACAATAGAATTGAAATATATAGGGCTTTTAATAAAAGCTCTTAATTGAGCTAAAATTCCCCTTTCATCAGGACCAGCCATATGGATATAACCTAATTTACCGGTCATTGTAGCAAAATTATTAGCTGAATAGAAATTAACCCTTCGAATTTCCTCCATTGCCCTTAAGGGGATATTGTATTTTTCTTCTAAATATAGCATAGGATCCCGAACAGGGCGGTACATTAAGTTAATCCACCCTAATGCATGATTAAAACCTCGGGAGCCCAAGTGTTTATTAGCCTCAAAGATATCTGGATAAATTCCATATTTTTCTAACTCTATTGCACAGGAAAGTCCAGAAACACCTGCCCCTAATATTGCTACCCTTTTTTTACTTGTATTTGGCATCACTAACCACTTCCTTTGTCCCAGGATAAAGTATTCTTTCTAATTTCTCAGTTTCCACTACTTTTTTAATTACATTGGCAAGTATAGAAACGATATTAAAAGGACTATTTATCGCTAAGGTTCTAAACATAGGTGTTTTAATTAAATCTAGCATTTTATCGAAATCTTCATCGGTAAATTTATCTATGTATCTTCTCAAAATTAGAGCATTGTCATTTCTGTGGCGCCAAAAAGCTATCTCTTTATTATAATCTCCTATACCAGCAATGTGTCTGGCAGCAGCCCCGCCACTATCTAGGGATTCTACATTGCCAAAACCAAAAATAGGGTCTAAAAGTCCAGCTGCACCACCGGTTATTATTATATTATCGTAAAAATACTTATCTACATGCCCTAAGGCATGGATGGTTTCCCAAATATCACCGATTTCAATATCCCAATTTAGCTCTGATAAAAATCTCTTCCAACAGATATCTGCTCCATGGACTGTTGTTTCTAACATATTTAAAATTAATGAACCTTTATTTTCATTCCAAGGAATGAAATAAGCATAGGCATGTTGGGCGTATTGGGTATTAAACCACATATAAACTGTGTTTGGTTGAAAGTGGCCATATACTGTAGCACCTCGGACAAAACCTGCAACATCGGTATTCCATAAACCGCAAAGTTCTGTAAGCTCAGAATAGCCATTGGCCATGACTACTGTATCGTAATCTTGATTTAATTGACGGAAATTGACTACTTCACCAAATCTGATATTACAATTTTTGATATGGGGATAAATTTGATAATAGATAGAACTTTGATCTGGTCCTGATAAGTGGATATAACCTAATTTACCTTCTAAAATTGCAGAATTATTTTTCGAAAAAAACTTTACTCTATGGATTTCATTTAAGGGTTTGAAAGACAAGTTGTATTTTTTCTTAAAAAAAATTAAAGGGTCTTTTAACGGTCTATACATAACTTTCATCCAGCCTAGGGTATGATCAAAACCTTGCCCGCCAATCCTATCTTGAATTTCATAGACATCGGGAGTATAGCCTAATCTCCCTAATTCGTAAGCACACATAAGCCCAGCGGCACCAGCACCGATAATAGCTATCCTTTTTTTCTTATTCATAAAAATCAACCTCCCTATCTTAGTATTTGACAATAAAAAAAATATATGTTTTTTGTGATTAATTTATTGACAAAGGGAAAAATAATGTTATAATAAATATTGTCAGTGACTCATGGGGGTGTAGCTCAGTTGGGAGAGCGCTTGAATGGCATTCAAGAGGTCAGGGGTTCGATTCCCCTCATCTCCACCATATTAGAAATATAAATTTGATATAATGACTGTAAAGCCTTGAGGAATCAAGGCTTTTTTGTTTTTGGGGATGTGTGGGGAGTTAGCAATAGATTTATGGAAATAGAAGGATTTTCGATGATTGTGTAGAAAAAATTAAGTAAAGGTATAATGTATTTTTGTTTAACCTAGGGAAACCAATATGGAGGGATTTAATTTGAATAATTCAAATATATTTGATTGGGTTGATTTTTATAAGGAATTCGCAAACAAATTACTTGAATACAAAGATAAACGTTATGAACTTATTGACAAAATTAAAAATGTATATTCAAAAGCGGTAATTAGTTGTAAACGTCAAGTACTTTTTTACAAATTTTGATAAATAATTTTTTACACCTAATTTTTACCAAAAATGGAAGTTCTGTATTTCAATCGATAACTATCACCACATAAATTTATCACTTCACATTTATGGACTATTCTATCAAGGATAGCAGTAGTTATTGCAGGATCTCCTAATAATTCTCCCCAGTCTTCTGGTCCTTTATTAGAAGTGATAATAATGGATGTTTGGCCATAAAGTTTATTGATTAACTGAAAGAAAAGGTTAGCCTCATGCTTTTCCATAGCCATAAACATAAGATCATCAATAATTACAAGATCAGCCTCTGTGATACGTTTTAAACGAGTTTGAGCAGAACGTAATATTTCCTGAGTTTTAAGATAGTATATAAGGTCATTCATAGTAGTAAAAATAACTTTATACCCACTGTGTATAGCATGTATACCAAGCCCTATAGCTAGATGAGTTTTCCCTACACCAGGAGGACCAAGCATGATTAAGTTAAAACCTTGCTCAATCCATGTAAATTCTAAAAGTTGATTTAATTGTCGTCTACTTAATGACTGTTGCTCCGCTAAATCAAACTCATCAATAGTCTTGTATTCAGGAAATAAAGCTTGTTTTAACCTTTGTTCAATCTTTTTTTCACTTCTAGATTTAATTTCATGTTCTAACAAGTTTTCTAAGAATTTCTCATAAGATAACCCTTTTTCATTAGATAATTCTAAGATTTTTTCTAAAGCTGATGCAGAGTGAGATATTTTAAGGGTATTTAACATACCTTTGATATTGTCTATTGTAGCAATCACCATAGTCCTCCTTTTTTCTTAAAATCTATTACATATTTGATTTAATAATATCGGCATATTCTAAAATATCCCTTACTTGAGGTTTGGTTTTAATTTTTTCCATACTTGTTAAAGAGAGAGCTTTAATTTCTATGTTACTATCAGTAACAATCCCAGTTTGTTCTTTTGCATAATGTTTTACAGCATCCTTAAAGTCTGCCGCACTGTATAGCTTATTTTTTATACAAAAGTTTAGCCCTTTTTCAATAGTATCAGTTGTTTGATCTTTTATTGCTTCTTTGATGATTAACAATTGATCTCTTATATATCTAGGTTTTGATATACGTATATTCTCAAAAAAATTCTTTGCTATTATAGGTTCAGGAA
>NZ_FOIF01000045.1 GCF_900111575.1 Anaerobranca gottschalkii DSM 13577
TCTTTTTAATAAGCAAAGTAATTAAAGTACAGATAATTTCATTTTGCTGCTTGATTATTTCTAAACAATATGTTATAAATTGAGGTAACAACTTGTCACTCCTTTCTTTCTTTGTTTATTTGGTGTGTGTACCTCAATTATGAACGAAGATTAAGGGGGTGGCAAGTTGTTTTTTGTAAAAAGCTATAAATAAAGGTTGTTTAAGCTACTTTTATATAAAAAAAGTTTTACAATACGGAATAGGGTATAGGGGGCGATTGTATGAAATTTTTTACTTTTAGTATAACCTTTTTTTTATTACTTTTAGTAGCAAAACCAAATCTTAATTGGTATATATTTGGTGGTGGGAAGTATAAAGGTATAGAGCCAACAAAGGATTTTCTACTATTAACTAGGGTAAGTGCTTTAATTTTATTATTTATAACTTGGATGGTTATTTTACCTTTTTCGAATGTAATTTAGTAATATAATCAAAAAAGCCTGTTAACTAAGTTAACAGGCTGAAATCTCACTTTGGAGCCGACGATGGGACTCGAACCCGCAACCTGCTGATTACAAGTCAGCTGCTCTGCCAATTGAGCTACGTCGGCTTGCTATTGATGGTCGGGGCGAAAGGATTTGAACCTTCGACCCTCTGGTCCCAAACCAGATGCGCTACCAAGCTGCGCTACGCCCCGAGGGGTTAATCATCAATCACAATATAAATTTTACGATAAAAAAGGAAAAAAGTCAACACCTTTTTAAAATTTTTTTGGATTTTTTATAGCATATTTTTTATAATAGTTGCCAGCTCTTTAATAGGTTTTTCAATTTCCTTTTCCGATAGGTTAGTAAAGCTTAGTCTAAAGAAATTTTCCTTCCGTTGTATAAAAAAGTCATCCCCTATAGTAATAGAGATACCTTTTGTTAAAGCGAATTTTTGTATTTCCTTTGCCTTTAGGTTTTCGGGAAGTTGAACCCAAATCGCTAAGCCTCCTTGGGGTTTAGAAAATTTAATAGAAGAGGGGAAGTGGCGTTCCAAGGCACTTAACATACTTTGGCACCGTCGCTGATAAATTAGTTTAACTTTGTTAACATGTTCATTCCACAACCCTTTTCTGAGATATAAATCAAAAGTCCGCTGTAAAAAGCCCGATGTAGAAATATCGGAAAATTGTTTAGCTTCTTGTAAAGGGCCGTTAAATAAAGGGGGAGCTACAAGTAAAGCTAATCTTAGACCAGGCATAAAAACTTTAGAAAAGGATTTTATATAGATTACATTATCATTGGTATCTAAAGCTTTTAAAGGGGGAAGTTTTATTTGGCTATAGTTTAAGTCTGCGAAATGGTCATCTTCAACTATGGTAAAAGAATATTTATTAGCTAATTCTAACAATTTTTTTCTGTGGGTTTGATCGTATAAATAACCTGTAGGACTTTGAAAATCCGGCATAACGTAGATAAATTTGGGTTTATACTTTTTTAATTCTTTTTCTAATATAACGAGGTCAATTCCTTTTTCTCTAATAGGGATACCGATGACTTTAGCACCTCTAGAAGAGAAAGTAGCTATTGCCCCAGGATAACAAGGCTCTTCCGTAAAAACATAGTCTCCTTCTTGTAACAGGGTTTTAGCTATAACATCAAGGCCTTGTTGACCACCAGTAATTACATGGATGTAGTGATGGGATACTTTTATCTTATATTCAGTTAATAAGCTTTGTAAACTTTGCCTTAAGGGTAGATAACCTTCGGATTCTTGATAATTGAAGGCAAAACCTCCATCCCTTTCCAACACTTCGTTTAATAAATTCTTAAATGTTTTTACAGGGAAAAAGAGGGGGGATGGGGAGGAGGAAGAAAGGTCGTATTTAATATTATGGGGTGAAGAACTTTCAGTAAAATCTTCATTGGTATTTGCTAAATTATTATCAGCAATTACATAAGTTCCACCACCTGAAATTGTATAAACATATCCTTCCCTTTCTAAACTCTTATAACAGTTTACTACTGTAACTGGATTAACATCTAACTTATTTGCTAATTTTCTAATAGAAGGTAATTTATAATGGTGAGGTAAAACCCCAGTTATGATCAGATGTTTAATATGTTCTTGTAATTCTTTATACTTACTTTTTTTGCCACTAAATGTAATCAGGAATTGATCCATAATTAATCCCACCTTTAAATTGTATCCATACGGTTTTAGCATAACTTATTTTAAAATTTTTGTAAATATAGATTAAAAAAGAAGAAGGGGGTGAGGGGTACCCTTCTTCTTTTTAGAGATTATGAAACTACTATATTGATGATTTTTCCTTTAATAACAATTACCTTTCTGATAGTTTTTCCATCTATATAACCTTTTACTTTTTCATCTTCTAGTGCTAGTTTTTCAATAGTTTTTTCATCAGCTCCGGAATCTACTTCAATTTTACCCCTAACTTTACCATTGATTTGGACTGCTAGTTCAATAGTATCTTTTATTAAGGCTTTAGGGTCATACTCTGGCCATTTTTGGTTAAATACTGAGTATTCTTGACCTAATTTTTCCCAAAGTTCTTCACTAAAGTGGGGGGCAAAGGGAGCTAAGATAGTAACAAATTTTTTCAATGTGGTTTCTAAGAAAGTTAAATTGATTTTATCCACCGATGAAGTATAACTATATAAAGAGTTAACTAATTCCATCATCCTTGCAATAGAGGTGTTGAATTGGAATTTATCGGCATCTTGCCCTACTGATTTGATGGTATAATTGAGGACATAATTAAGTTCTTTTTCTTCTTTATCAAAGGAGTCTTTAGTTTCCCCAGAATTTTTTAATTCTATAAACTTATCAATGAATCTTTCAATTCTATCAAAGAATCGGGCTATTGCTTTTATACCATCATCATTCCAGGGACCACCTTCAGTGTAAGCGAAACCAAACATTAGATACATTCTAAAAACATCTGATCCATAGGTTTCAATATAGCCATCAGGGGAGATAACATTACCTTTGGATTTACTCATCCTATTTCCATCAGGTCCTAAAATTATTCCTTGATGTACCAAAGAAATAAAGGGTTCATCAAAATCTATATACCCCATATCCCTTAATGCTTTATGGATGAAGCGGGCATAGAGTAGGTGCATACAGGCATGTTCAGGACCTCCAACATATTTATCTACAGGTCCCATTTTATTAAGCCATTCTTTATTAAAAGGTTCTTTTTCATTTTTGTTATCAGGATATCTCAGATAATACCAGCTAGAATCTACAAAGGTATCTAGAGTATCTGTTTCCCTTTTAGCAGCTTTACCACAGGTAGGGCAGGTAGTATTGATAAAACCTTGATGTTTTGCTAATGGTGATTTACCATCGGGGGTGAAATCTACATCATAGGGTAATAAAACCGGTAGTTGATCTTCTGGTACTGGTACGATACCACAAGAATCACAGTAAATTATTGGAATTGGTGCACCCCAATACCTTTGTCTAGAAACTAACCAATCCCTTAAGCGATAGTTAATTCTAAATTCACCGAGATCTTTAGTCTTTAAGAAGCTTACAATAGCTTTTTTACCTTCTTCCCAATCTAAACCATTAAATTGGTCACTGTTAACTAATGTTCCCGGTCCAGTATAGGGAAGGTCATCATTTTCATCATAACCCTTTATAACCCTTACAATTGGTAGTTGATACTTAGTTGCAAATTCAAAATCCCTTTCATCATGGCCAGGTACTGCCATAACTGCACCGGTACCGTAGGTAGCTAATACGTAGTCTCCTATCCAAATAGGAACTTCTTTACCAGTTATAGGATGGATTGCATAACTTCCGGTAAATACCCCTGTTTTTTCATGGGTAGTAGCTAACCTGTCAATTTCATTGAGTTTTTTGGTTTTTTCTTGATATTCTTCTACTAGTTCTTTGTATTCAGGTGTTGTAATTTTATCTACTAGAGGATTTTCTGGAGCTAAGACTACATAGGTTACTCCAAAGAGGGTATCTGGCCTTGTAGTAAATACTTCGAAAGTTTCTTCACTACCTTTAATTTTAAAAGTAATCTGAGCTCCTTCCGATTTCCCAATCCAATTCTTTTGCATCAACTTAGTTTTCTCAGGCCAATCTAATCCATCTAGTTTTTCTAGTAGCTCTTCAGCATAATCTGTAATTTTGAAAAACCATTGGGTTAGATTTTTCTTTGTTACCTCTGAATTACACCTTTCACATAAACCATTAACAACTTGTTCGTTAGCTAAAACTGTATTACAATCTGGACACCAGTTTACAGGAGCTTCTTTTCGATAAGCTAAACCTTTCTCATATAGTTTTAAGAAAATCCATTGGGTCCACTTATAATAATCGGGGTTACATGTGATGATTTCATAATCCCAATCAAACATTGCCCCCATATTTTTTAATTGGATTTCCATTGTTCGGATATTTTCTAAAGTGGAATCTTGTGGGTGAATACCGGTTTTAATAGCATAATTTTCTGCAGGGAGTCCAAAGGCATCAAAGCCCATAGGTTGAAATACTTCAAATCCCTGTAATCTTTTTAAACGGGCCCAGGAATCCGTTACCCCATAGTTGTACCAATGGCCAACATGTAGTTTACTGCCAGAGGGGTAGGAGAACATTTCTAAACAATACAGTTTTTTATCAACCCTATCTTTGTTGAATTTATAAAGTTTTGTTTCTTCCCATTTCTTTTGCCACTTTTGATCAATATGTACTCCGTATTTAGACATGTTTTGTTCACTCCTTTATAAAATATTTTGGTATATGTAAATAAAAAACCTTTCATCTCTAATATAGAGACGAAAGGATATTTCCGTGGTACCACTCTATTTGGATATATTTAATATATATCCCACTCATAAACCTATAACGGGGTTAACCGCAATCCCTTACTTAAGGTTCAGGGATTGATCTCAGGGACGAGTTCAGCTTATTTGATACACCCTTTTCCACCAACTAGGGCTCTCTTTAGTATCATGATAAACTTACTACTTCCCGTCTTAGAATTTATCAATATTTGTTGTTAATATATTATAAATATTTTTTATTATTAAGTCAAGGTTTTTAGGAATTTATTTTTCTGAAGCTTCTTGACGGGCTTTCCATTCCCTTAATCTCAGTTTTGCATCTAGTTGTTTTTTTCTGAGGCGGATGGATTTTGGAGTCACTTCTACTAGTTCATCCTCTGCAATAAATTCTAAGGCTTGTTCTAAACTTAACTGAGTATAAGGTGTTAATTGAATGGCATCATCGGAACCACTAGCCCTAATATTTGTCAATTGTTTCTTTTTGCAAACATTGACATCTATATCGTTGGCTTTTGCATTTTCACCAACTACCATACCGGCGTAGACTTTGGTTTGGGGAGGAATAAACAATCTTCCTCTAGCTTGAGCTTGATATAAACCATAGGGAGTGGATTCACCGGTTTCCGATGCCACCAATGATCCTCTAGTTCTATAACTAATTTCCCCTTTATATGGTTCATAACCTTCAAAAATATGGCTTATAATTCCATTACCTTTTGTATCAGTTAATAATTCAGAGCGATACCCTATTAAGCCCCTAGCTGGTACTAAAAATTCAAGCCTTACCTGTTCAGGTGAAAGGTTTACCATATCTAACATAACACCTTTTCTTCTACCTAACTTCTCAATAACAGTTCCACTAAATTCTTGGGGAACATCGATAGTAACTTTTTCTATTGGCTCATGTTTTACACCATCTATTTCTTTAAAGATTACTTGAGGTTTACTTACTTGAAATTCGTAACCTTCCCGTCGCATAGTTTCAATTAGAATGGAAAGATGAAGTTCTCCACGGCCTTTAACTTCAAAACTATCTGTTTGATCGGTTTCTTCAACCCGTAAACTTACATTGGTTTCCAGTTCTTTTAAAAGTCTTTCCCGAAGGTGGCGGGAAGTTACAAATTTTCCTTCTAAACCTGCGAAAGGACTGTTGTTTACTGAAAAGGTCATAGAAATAGTTGGTTCATCTATTTTAATAAAGGGAAGGGGTTGGGGATTTTCTAAATCAGCCACTGTTTCCCCAATATTTATTGGTTGAAGTCCACTTATTGCATAAATATCTCCAAATCTAGCTTCTTGTACTTCTACTTTATTGAGGCCTTGATAAGTGTATATTTTGCCAATTTTTTGTTGGGTATTACAATTGGGAGAACACACAGTTACAGCTTGACCAGGTTTTAAAATACCATTGACTAATTTTCCTACAGCTATTCGGCCCACAAATTCATTATACTCAATAGATGTTACCATCAATTGTAGTGGACTTTCTTCCCCTTGGGGAGGATTGACTATATCTATTAACAAATCAAATAAAGGTTTTAAATCAGTACCTTTTTTATGGGGATCTAAAGATGCCCAGCCTTCAACGGCACTGCAATATATAACTGGGAATTCTAATTGATCTTCATCGGCATCTAAACTTATAAATAAATCTAGGACCTCATCCACAACTTCCAATGGTCTGGCTCCTGGCCTATCCACTTTATTAACTACTACTATTGGCTTTAAATTTAAATCTAAAGCTTTTTTTAACACAAATTTTGTTTGGGGCATAGGTCCTTCAAAGGCATCAACTACTAACAAGATGTTATCAACCATCTTTAACGTTCTTTCTACTTCTCCGCCGAAATCAGCGTGTCCAGGAGTATCTACGATATTGATTTTAACTCCGTTATAAAAGATGGAAGTGTTTTTGGCTAGTATCGTAATACCCCTTTCCCTTTCTAAACTGTTAGAATCCATAATCCGTTCTGCTACCTGCTGATTTTCTCTAAAAACACCACTTTGTTTGAGCAAACAATCTACTAAAGTTGTTTTTCCATGATCTACGTGGGCAACTATAGCGACATTCCTAATATCTTCTCTAATATTCATAGCTTCAATCCTTTCCATGAAGAGTACAACAGATAAAATTATATAGGATTTTTAGAGATTTGCAAGTTATCCTGAAAAATTATTTCTACTTGTAGGACTTGAGATAGGTAATATAGAAATTATAATATAGACAGTTAATGAAATCAATGAAGAATAAATAACAACAGGTATATCTTTAAATCTTATAATCTCAGTTAATCCTAATAGGGCCGTGGTAGCACCTATTAACATTCCCCCTAAAGCCCCATATTTATTACCATTTTTCCAAATAAGGCCCCCAATAACAGGGATAAAAACACCTGCTGTATACATAGTATAGGCATAGATCAATGCTGATATTATGCTAGGTAAGAGTAGGGCAATCAATAAAGAAATTAAACCTATTGCAAGGGTAGAAAAGCTGGAATATCTAACTAATTTTTTGTCATTTAGGTCTCCTTTGTTAAACTTTAAAAATAAATCATTAATTAAGTGGGAGGTACCAGCACATAAAAGGGAATCCGCTGTAGACATTACAGCTGCCATAATAGATGCTAAAACAATTCCTCCTAATATTGGAGGAAAAACTTCAATTACCAACAATGGTATAGCTGCTCTAGGATTCTCTAAGTTTGGAAATAAAATTTGGGAAACCATACCAGCTAATACTGGAAAAAAAGAAACTATTATTAATAGTATTCCAGCAGCTATACTGGAACTTTGGGCGGTTTCTTTATTATTAGCGGAAAATAGCCTCTGAATAAAATCTTGTCCGATAAGGGTGTACATTACAGTAGGCAAAAGAATCCAAGTTATTGAACTAATACCTATGCTTGTTATATCTAAATAACTGTTATCTTGAAAATGTTGTACAAGGGAGGAAAAACCATCAATTTTTATTAACGCTAAAATTGCTCCTAAAATAATTCCTCCTCCAGCGATAATTATTTGAACAAAATCAGTAATAGTTACACCCCACATACCTGATATAGCCGTGTAAATGATAAATATTAATGTGGCAAAAATTGCCCCTGTCAAAGGATTAAAACCTAAGATTACCATAATTCCTTCGGCAGCCTTTACTTGGGCTGCTAAAATACCAATAATTGCTGTTAGTGAAAGTATTGCTGTTATATATTTTATAGAACTGGAATTATATCTCTTTTCTAAGTAGTCAGAAATAGTTGTTAAAGATAAAGCCCTTAACTTTGAAGCAAAAAATAAACCTAAAAGGATTAATCCTATACCTGTAGATAATCCATACCAAATACCAGCTAATCCTGTTAAATATCCTTGTTCTCCACTTCCAAGAATAAATCCTCCACCTAAGTGGGTAGCCGCTAAAGTAGAAGTACATAAAATAAAACCTAAAGATCTTCCCGCCAATAAAAAATCTGATAATGTTTTAATTTTTTTTGAATAAAATACGCCAAATAGAAACATAGCACTTAAGTAAAATAACATGATAAATTTAATAAGATTCATAAAAAAACCTCCTAACAAGATAATTTTACTTTAATAATTTAACACTTTAATATATTAAAGTAAAATCCTTTTTAGGAGTATTTTGGGTAAAATAGGTTGTATTTTTAGAATTACACTAAAAATACTTCAACTTTCTTTCTTTTTCTAAAAAATTCTTTGTTTTTAAAAGGGAAACCACCGAAAGGGAATGGATGATTTTTTCTTCAGCTATTAATTTATCTAGTTCCTTTAAAGGAACTTCTACTATTTGAATATCTTCTGTATCGTCTAACTTTTGAACTGCTACCTTTTCACAGTCGGTGAATAAGAAAATATGGCATAGGTTATTTTGAATTGCTGGATTTGGAGCTACTTTTCCTAAAGAAATTATTTTTCCTTTGTATCCCGTTTCTTCTAATAATTCCCGCTGGGCAGTTTGTTCAGGTTCTTCTCCCGGATCAACTACTCCACCAGGTGTTTCTAAAGTATAGGAGTCTAGTCCATGGCGATATTGTTTAACTAGTACTAAATTATTATCTCTAGTGATAGCTACAACATTAACCCATTGGGGAAAAAGGACACAATAAAAGTTGTGGGTTCCTAAGTGTGGGTGAGAACTGTTTTTTTCCACAAGGGTGATAAATTGATTAGAATAAATTGTTTTTGTAGAATTTAGTTTCCATGACATTTTTATACCCCCTTAGAGTTTAATTACTTTATTCTTCAATCTTATCTTTGATTTCTTCGAGACTACATTTATTTGAGATACATCCTAAAGTATGTTTAATTTCCCAGTGGATAAGTACGCTGAGTCCACCCCTTAAAATGACTATAGATCCTAAAATGAGGATATCATCTAAACTCCTGACAATTATAGTTCTTAAAATTTCACCTGCTAAGGCGAATTCTAAGCCAAGGGCTAAACCTCTAGCTAGACCTAACCGTAATTTTTCTTCTGGTTTAAATAATGAGAAGAAATAACCTATTAAAACTATAACGGAAACTAATGAGATTACTATGGCAGTAAAAGCTTCTAAAATGATCGATAGAAAAATTATTCCTTCATGGATGATATGGGCAAAAAGGTCCATTAAATATTCCTCCCTTATACTTTTGTCCTTATACTTTTGTTTTATTAGTTTTTGTATTAAGGGAGGAATTATAAGTTAAAAGTTATTTTTAAAGGCACTACCACCGGTGTAATTAAATAATCGACCTTGATATGTTTTTCGTTGTTCCATCTGCCATTCAATTGCTTCCTTTATTTTCCACCAGCTCGTTTGCCAATTGCAGTTTTCAGAGATTTCTTTCGGTGCCCTTCCAATTAGCCTTTGAATAGTAATTTTAGGGTCTAAGTGCTCTAAAAAGGCAATGACCCTGCGAATATATTCATCCATGGAAATAAGGGAAAATTGGTTATTTAAAAATTGTTGTTCCATAATGGTCCCTTTAACTATAAAGAGGGAGTGGAGTTTTACTTGATTTATTTTTAATGCAGATAAAATTTTAGCCCCTTCTATAGCATCTGTAATATCATCCCAAGGTAGATTTAATATTAAATGGGCGCAAATTTCAAAGGGATATTTTTTTATCATCATTACACAATCGATAAATTCAGCTAGAGTATGGCCCCGATGGATTTTCTTTAAAGTATGGTAGTTAACGGACTGTAAGCCAAGCTCAATTGAAATATCTATATTATAATTTTCTTTAAGATAATTTAGGTGTTCTAAATGATCATAGGTTACACAATCAGGTCTTGTTGATATGGCAATTTGTACTATGTCTTCTTCAATTGCTTCTAAGGTGTACCTTTTAAAATCTTCTATTGGCATATAAGTATTAGAATAATTTTGGAAATAGGCTATAAATTTATTAGCTTTATATTTCCTTTGAATTCTATCTCGAATTATAGCTAATTGTTCCTTTATAGTGAGATTTGAGGTATCCCGCTCATAACCGGCACCACCTTCATAGCAAAAGGTACATCCACCTGTACCAAATTTACCATCCCTATTAGGACATGTTAGAGGGAGGTTGATAGGTAATTTATAAACTTTTTCACCGTATTTTTCTAGTAAATACTTTGAGTATTGATTGTATAATTCCACTTGAATAATAAACCTCCTTATTTTTTAATGAAGACTTTGTTAAAATAATGAAAAAGTATAATAAAATAATTAACAAAGATATATATTTTTAGTATACACTAAAGTCTTAAATATTTGATGGGGGAGAGGAGATTTTGAAGAAAATTTTACTTTTAGTTATTTTAATTTTATCAGTACTGGTTATTTTTTTTCTGTATATAAATTACTATTTAGATGGAAAGTTAGTTGAGAAATTTATTGAAGATTTACAGGGGGAAAAGTCTTTTGATGATCATCCTCAAGGACAGTTAATAAAGGAGTTAAGGGAATTGGGGATTACAGAGAAATTAACAATAATTAAAAGGAAGGTTACTTTCCAAGGGGGAAAAACAATTGTAGGAATTAAAGAAGGGGAACACCAATTTACTTTTCAATTGATACCTAAAAGAAATGATAATTATAAAAAAGTTATTATTAAAGGAATAGATACTAAAATAGGTTTACTGTTAGAGAAAAAGGGTGAGGGTAATGTTTATCATTATCTTTTACAAGGGGTGGAAGGAAGAGAGTTTACTTTTACATCTCCCTTTGATTTAAAACTAGAGAATTTTGATATAGTAAATCTTGTCATAGTAGGGAATGAAATTATGACCTTTATTCCTTTAGAAAAAGTTACAGTCTCAAAGGTATTATCAGCTGATTCTCAAAAAATTATGGGAGAAATTGAAGGAACTTTTTCTTTAGATTCTGATGTTTATATCTTTGGAAAGGAAGAGAGATTATATGTAGGACAAAAGAAAGTAGATTTATATTTAAAAAATAAAACAGTTATAGGGATAGTTACTAGGGAGAAATTTGTGCCCAATACTATAAGGGTATTAATTAGTGATAGTTCATATAATAATATTTTTCATCAGCAGCTTCAATTATATAGTGATGGAGATTTGAAGATTTTTAGTAAGTTAAATGAAGGTGAAATAACTGTAAAACCCAATAAAAGGGTGCAGTTTAAATTAAATTCTGGAAAAATAGAAGTAGTTGTGGATAATATAAGTCATATATTTAGTGAAAGGATTTACTTAGAAAGTACAGGAAAGATTTATTTAACGTCAGTTAAAAGGGGCTGGAATAATTCCTTAACTCCCGGTTATAGAGGTAATTTTGAGGTATTTACTAAAGATGGAAAAATGTTTTTAATAAATGAATTAAATTTAGAAGAGTATTTATATGGAGTGGTACCTAGTGAAATGCCTGTAAGTTTTGGTCTGGAAGCATTAAAAATTCAGGCTATTGCTGCTAGGACCTATGCTATCAAAAATATCTATTCATCAACTTATAAAAATTATACAGCCCATGTGGTGGATAGTGTATTAAGTCAGGTTTATAATAATACTTTAGAATTCCCAGAAATAATCGATGCAGTTAATATGACTAAAGGGCAAGTAATAACATTTAACGATGGGATTATAGATGCAAAATTTTTTTCAACATCATGTGGATACACTGCTAACAGTTATGAAGTATGGGATAGTGGCGGTAAATTTCCTGGGAAAGTTATCCCATATTTAATAAGTTCTCAACAAGGAATTTTAGTTAAGTATGACCTCACCACAGAGGAGGGGTTTAAAGAATTCATTACTAATAAAAATATAAGGGGTTATGATAGTCAATCTCCTTTTTTCCGATGGGAAATAAATATGACAAATCAGCAATTAACTAAGTCTATAGAAGAGAATTTAAGGAATAGGTATAGAGCGGGTCCTAAGTGGATTTTGACCTATGACAATGGAGAATTTATTTCAAAAGAAATTCCCCCTAACCCTTTAGGAGAACTTAAAGAACTTCAAGTGGTAGAAAGGGGAGAAGGGGGTAACATAATGGTACTAGATATAATCGCAAAAAATGGAACTTATAGGATAATAAAGGAGTATAATATTAGGTCCATTATCAGGCCTGTCTGTCAAATTGACCCTGTAAAACTCATTCGATCTGATGGGTCTATTCTTAGTAATTACAGTATATTGCCAAGTTCTTTTGTTTATTTTCAACATAATTTTGGAGAAAGGGGATTAGAAAGTGTAAGGATTTTTGGTGGAGGTAATGGTCATGGTGTAGGGATGAGTCAGTATGGAGTTTTAGGAATGATCCAGCAAGGTTATACCCAAGAAGAAATAATTACCCACTTTTATCCTAATACAAAAATTAAGAGAATTTATTGATAATATATTTGATGGCCTCTTCTTTATTTTTGATTTTACCTAGAATCTGTCCTTTAATTAATTGATCCTTTATTATCCCTATTTGTCGAGAAGGGGGGATGTTGAGGATAGCTTGGATTTCATCACCTGTTAATAGGGAATGAACCTCGACTAGCTCATCCCTTTTGGTATAGTAATCTTCTATGAGGTTAAGTATATACTTTTGATAACTTTCTATTTCTATCCCGTAACCATCCCCACCGCTACGGGTAGCTAAATAATCACATAAAGATAGCAACAGAAATCCTAAGGAATGTTCTTTATTAGAATTAAAAAATTTATATTTATTGCTTTTGGTAATATTTTTATTTAGATATAGATATAATGGCTTCATGTGTTCTTTTATAATAGTTTCCAGTCCTGATTTTTCAGTACTGCTGAGTTTAAGAGTATTAGCTAAATTTATTATATATTTTTCAGCTTCTAATTCATGTTTATAAAATGTAATTTTTCCTGAAGGGGCAACTTTAAAAGTATCTATTTTTCCTATATCATGTAAAAAACAAGCTAGTTTCAGAATAACCAAGTGTTCATTTACGTAATTCTTTATATTATTATAAAAAGGGGAGAAGTATATTATATTTTTCAAGTTTTGTTCAAAAATTTCTAAGGTTTTAAAGGAATGGATTAGTAAGTTTTTCCTGTGATAATGATTTTGTTTTATATTAGCCATTTTTTCCACTGGTGGGATGAGAATTTGTAGTACTCCGTGGAGATACATTAGAAAAAGGAGCTGGTTTGAGTTATCTAGTTTTAAGATTTTTTTAAGTTCATCCTTTAACCTTTCTCCTTTTGCCGAAACTAATAAGGGGGCATTTTTTCTAATTTCCATTATAGTATTTAATGGGATATGAAAATTATATTTTCCCTTTATATAATAGACCCGTAAGATTCTTACAGGATCTAAGGTTAAACTTTTATTACTTACAGGAATTATTAGTTTCTTTTTAATATCCTCTCTAGAGTTATTGATATCGATTAGGTTGTTAAAATTAGGGTAATGGTCTACTTTTAATGCCAAAGTATTACAAGTAAAATCACGATATTTTAAATCTTCGTAGATGTTATTATAACTAGATTCTGTTATATCTATAAAGAGATTTTTTTCTTTAATATGAAATTTAGTTAGAGGGCCAATATTTATAGGAGTAACTCCAAAATTTTTACTGATAATTTCTTCTAGTTTTATTTTAGATGAAAAAGTTACTAAATCTATATCATTGCAGTTCTTAATACCTAGATAATTATTCCTTAAAAATCCCCCTACAATATAAGTTTTTGTTCCCTTCAAAAGGGAACAAAGCTCTTTTACAATATTTTCCACAAAAATCACCTCTTATAATATTATACATTTTCTATTTTTATGATACAATTTAATTAGCGATTTTAATAATTAGAAGTAGGAGGTTCAAAAGTGAGAATTTACGATTTACAGCAAGAAGTATATAATTTATTAAAAGAAAAAGGATTTCCTATAGGAAAAGATAATTTTAATGTTAAATTAGTCCTACTACATACAGAGGTTTCAGAATTAGCAGATGCTGTAAAGAAGGGGAGAATTGAAGACTACGGACAAGAATTAGCTGATATTATAATAAGATTACTTAATATTCCAATTATGTATCCCCATTGGGGTGATATCTGGAATGGTGGTACTTTTATAGATATCCCCGAAATTAAATGTAATGATCTCTGGGAAGGTATGTTAAATATACACAGAGAAATTTCAAAATTGAATGGCACTGATACTGATAAATTAGGGGTTTATAAAATTTTCGCTTTAACTAAAGGATTAAGTGTGTTTTTGGGTATAAATTTGGAATATGAATGTATTAAAAAAATGGAATTTAATTGGCAAAGACCTTATCAATATGGTACTGCAAATGAAAAAAAATAAGGTTATGAACCTTACAGTTTGTAGACAAAGTCATTTTCTAAAGGCTGTGGTAATTAAACATTCTAACAAAGTCTCCGTCGAGATTTAAGGCTTCTATCTAAAAGGAAGAAGGGTACCGCTCTAATTCGCCATCCATGGCTCAATAGAGCTTTCGGAACGTCCTGTTCCTCACCCCTTCTTCCTTTTATCTAATCAGCTCTTAAATCTATCTTCTCGACTTAATCGTATCTTTGTTTAATTACCACAGCTGGATGGTGACTTTGTCTTTAGTTTGTCTTCAGTCTGTAAGGTTATGAACCTTTTTTCTTTTAGTTAAAAGCCCTTGAGGCTTTTTTCTTTATTGCTTAGGAAAGTATAGATTGCTAGGTATGTGGATAAATGTTATTATGTAGTGGGGTGAGTTGTTTATGGCTACGGGAATAATAAAACAAATATTTGAAGATAAATGGGGAGAGTTTAAAGAAAAATACCCAATTAGGCCAACAGTATTGTCAGAAGTAAAAAAGATGCTAACTTGTAAAGATATGAGTGAAGGATATAGCAAATTTTGTTGTCCGACATGTAATGAAGTCAGATATGTAGGCTTTACCTGTAAGAGTCGCTTCTGTACATCTTGTGGTCGGAAAGCAACAGAACAGTGGGTAGAAAAATTAAGCAAAGAATTATTTGAAGTTCCC